>MAXP01000317.1:0-15607 GCA_001751085.1 Desulfobacterales bacterium C00003060
ATTCTGGCAATTTCATGCCCCATTTTTCAGTGTTAATGATTTCAATAGGTTACGAGAACTCACTGCTGACCAGTAAGGGATCTACAAAAGGCCGGAGTCGTGGAATGTCTGGGCCGGCAGGGCGGGCTTTAGTTTAACTCTAGAACTTTAAGAAAACACAGTTTTGATAAGCTTTATTCATCTGCCGTTGCTTGCTGCCGACCCCTTTCCATATCCACCCGACTCAAAAGGATCATCCCCACTGCAAAGAATAGGACGAGTGAAACAATGGCGTTACGCGGGTTATCCGACAGGTCAGTAACAAGACCGAAGATCAAGGGGCCAAAGATGGAAGCAAACTTGGCACTGACGGTGAAAAATCCGAAAAACTCTGCCGGTCTCGCCTTTGGGATCAACTGGACATAGAGGGACCGGCTGATGGCCTGGCTTCCGCCCAGGACCAGACCTACGAGCCCTCCGAGTATCCAGAATTCAAGGGCCGACTTTAGAAAGTAGGCGTATGTCACAATGCCAATCCACAAAAGCAATGCAATCATGACGGCACCCTTGGACCGGATCTTCTGGGCCAGCCTTGCAAATAGAAGGGCCCCGGGCCAGGCGATGAACTGCGTCAAAAGAAGAGTACCGATTAGGGTCCCTGTATCAAGGTCAAGAGCGGTCTTGCCAAAGATCGCAGCCATGGCAATCACTGTTTGAATGCCATCATTGTAGACAAGAAAAGCAACAAGAAACCATAATAGATCCCGATAGCGCCCGAAGGATCTGAGCGTATTGAAAAAGCGGCTGAAGCCATGCGTGAAATAAGAGAAATCCCCCGCCTTATTATGAAAACGCCTGACTTCAGGGACCCACAGAAAGATCGGAATTGCAAAGAGCCCCCACCAAAGCCCGACAGAGGCAAGGCTGATTCGAATACTCATAGAACTGTCCGGTATTCCAAGACTCTCATGGTAAGTAATCATCAGCACTTGCAGGGCCAGCAGAAGGCCTCCGCCTATGTAGCCAAAGGCATAGCCCTTGCCCGAAACCCAGTCTATCTTCCCTTCAGGGGCCACCTCAGGCAAGAAGGCATTATAAAAGGGCATGCTCCCGGCAAAGCCTATGTTGGCCGCCACAAAAAGGCCAAGGCATAGCCAATAGTCCCCGGCCCGGACAAAATACAGAAGCGACGTGAGCGCTGCTCCTGCATATGTGAAACCAAAGAGGAATCTCTTCTTGGAACCTGAAAGGTCAGCCACGGCCCCGAGGATCGGGGCTGCAAGGGCTGTCAAAAGGAGTGAGAGGGAGATCCCATACGCCCACAGCGCGCTTGCTGTAGTGCTGAGGCTCAATGGGCCACACTGGACCGCTATACCTTCCTCCGGCACCAGCGACGCAAAATAGACCGGGAGAATGGCCGCAAGTATGGTGGTGGCAAAGGCNNTTTTAGTGACCAGTGACAAATGCCTAAAGAACTAACCCACATCCTGATCGCCCAAGACGTCCTCAAGCAATTAAGGGAATCTGGACAGCAAGTGCTGGCCCAGGTCATTGAGAAGGATATCCCGGCCTTTTACCTGGGCGCAATTATCCCTGATGCCTTTTTTTACGATGTGCCCCCTTTCCGCCTAAATCCCAAAAAGTATGTTTGGATCTCTCGAATCCTTCACCAAGAAGAAAAGAGTAAGAACGATCAAAAGGCCCTGGGCCTTTTTGACACCATTGCTGCCAATACTCATGCGTGGCCTTTAACACTGGCCTTTGCCGCAGGCATTATAACACACACGGTAGGTGATAGAATCATTCATGGAGTTATTGACCATTACACGACAACCTGGGGCCAAAAAGGCAGTCTCGCCACTGCATCCCACCGACAGATTGAGACCTTACTCGACATGGTCCTTCTCCGGAAGGTACGCCGCCTTCCAGGGAACTTTCGACTTAAACGACTTGCAGGTGTCGGCCAGGCCACAGAGGATTGCCTGTTTCGTTTTTATCTTGGGCATCTGACAGGAAATAACGACACTTTGCCCCCCTCCCTCATAAAGGCTCTCAGGAGGGCCTTTGCCCAACAATGCCTTTTCATAAACTTGTTCACTAACAAGGCTCTATACCACATAGTGAATGTCACAAACAAGCTCGCAGCAGGCCGGCTGCATGCATGGTCCACCCTGTTTTATCCGGATACAGTAGAAACCAGGACTTTTCCAATCTTGGACCGAATAGACCTGAACGCACTCACAGATGGTCGCTCCTTTGCGGGAACACTGGCCTCACTTATGGAGGCAGTCACAAGGGAGGCAATCACACAGATCAATCTTGGCGTGAGACGGCTTGCATAGAGAGAAATACGAGACACTTGACCGCGTGTTTGGACGGAAACCCGATTGATGTTGACAGCAAGCATCTAATCCTGTAACTAATCCATGTCCTTCAGGATAAAAAGAGGTAACTGTTTTTTCTTGAGGCTCACTTATAAGCGAGTTTCAGACGTTTTTAAATTTAATTGCCTGTCGGCGGACTCCGTTTCAGGAGATTTCCCCAAACTTTTTGAGAAGTTACTAAAAAGAGGAGCAACCCTGTGGCTGATAAGATCTCTCCGCACATAAGGTCATCTAAGAGGAATAAGTATGTATTTGTAGCTGCTTGCTGCATCGCGTTGATGGGCATTGGGCTCTGGCTTGTTCTGAGGCAACCCGAAGAACCTACAAAACAGCCTGTGGGTCTACCCAGTGCAGGATTAGAGAAAAGGATGCCCATTCCTTCTGACAAAGTTATAGACTACAACAAGCTCAAAGAAGGAACTGACCATGCCTTGACTGACTTGATGGAAAAACGAAAGGCTCCATATGGCGTTGAAAAAAGTGTTGACATCATTGCGGGGCCGGATGAATCGATCAAGGTTGGACAGGAAACTGTTCGGTTGAAGCATATACTGGACGAAGTCAGACTGAACCAGGGAGAGATCCTGGAAACTGATCTGGCGGGTAAACCTGGACCCAAGGCAGGGGATGCATTTGGGATTCATGTGGTTCAGCCCGGCGAGAACATATGGGATATACACTTTCACCTGTTAACAGAGTATTATGGCCACAAAGGAATAGACCTTTCTCCCTTTGCTGATGAGCCTGACCGTCTAGGGTACAGCTCCGGCGTGGGCAAGATCTTGAAATTCTCGGAGAACCTGGTTCACATCTATAATCTTAGGAAACGCACACTTGAGACCGATCTCGGTCTGATTTCTCCCTTGAGCAAGATAGTCGTGTACAACATGGGGCGCGTATTTGGCCTCCTGCAAAGTATTGACTACAAGGATGTGGATCGAATCCGGTTCGATGGAGAGACCTTGTGGTTGCCTGCCGCGCAACAATAGGGATCAGGTATCACGAGTGAGAAATACAACATCTGAAACCCGAAACCTGACACCTTTTCCCCAAAGCCGAATACCCACCAGATGGACATTGGTGTTATCGATTTCTCAAAAAGTTGGAGCTGTGCGGCTAAAAAACTATTTAAAATCAATCACGAAAACACGGAATGTTCTCAAGGCGAACGCCGCAAAGTACGAAAACACGAAACAAGGCATGAAAATCAAGTTACTGGGGGTGGTTGCCTGAGCTGCGCCACATACAGTCATCACATACTGTGAAACCATCCCAGTTACTGACATTCTTTTCGTGTTTTCCCTGGCCCAGACCTGGCTTACAGGCTTAGTAGACCGATTCGAACATACAGCGCCCCTGGCCCAGACCGAGATTCGTCAGCTTGCAGCCTATAGTAAGCATGAGCGCCAGGGCGGGCAGGGCAGGCAATCTTTCGTGCTTTCGTGATAATTCTTTTTTTTCTTTCATAACAATAAGTCCAACATCTATCATTTGGAAACGTTATGATCAAACGATATACCCGTGAGACCATGGGCCGTATATGGACGGAGGAAAACAAATTCCGGACGTGGCTTCTGGTAGAGATCCTGGTCTGTGAAGCCCTGGCCAAAATCGGCCAGATCCCCAAAAAAGCGGCACGAAACATACACAAAAACGCACAATTCTCTGTTGAGAGGATCAATGCCATTGAGGCCGAGACTAAACATGATGTTATTGCCTTCTTGACCAATGTCGAAGAGGCAGTCGGCCCGGACGCACGATACATTCACTTAGGGCTAACCTCATCGGACATCCTGGACACTGCCATGGCCGTAAGGCTGAGAGAGGCTTCCAGGCTGGTTTTAAAGGAGTGCGACCGGCTCCTGCTTGCCCTGAAAAGAAAGGCTGTGACTCACAAGGACACGATCATGATAGGCAGGTCCCATGGCATACACGCCGAGCCTATCACGTTTGGCCTGAAGCTTGCCCTCTGGTATGACGAAATGCGACGAAATCGCAAGCGGATGGAACAGGCCATGGAAACCATAAGCGTGGGCAAGATCTCAGGTGCGGTTGGCACCTATGCCAACATCTCACCAAAGGTCGAAGCTTATGTGTGTCGAAAACTGGGCCTAAAGCCTGCGCCCATATCCAACCAGATCATCCAAAGAGATCGCTATGCCGAGTACTTTGCAGCGTTGGCCATCATGGCATCCACGATAGAAAAGATGGCGATTGAAATTCGCCACCTTCAAAGGACAGAGGTCTCAGAGGCCGAGGAGGCTTTCTCAAAAGGGCAAAAGGGATCTTCTGCAATGCCCCACAAGCGCAACCCGATAGGCTGCGAAAACCTGTCAGGCCTGGCAAGGCTGGTCCGCTCCAATGCAGCCGCAGCCATGAACAACATACCGCTCTGGCATGAACGAGACATCAGTCATTCTTCTGTAGAAAGGGTAATCGCCCCTGACAGCACAATTTTGGTTGACTACATGCTGGGCCGTATGACACAAATCGTACGCAACCTTGTGGTCTATCCCAAGCGGATGCAGCAAAACCTGGAACTCACCAAGGGGCTTATCTTTTCCGGGCAGATACTCCTTGCATTGGCAAAGCAAGGCGTGAGCAGGGAAAGAGCCTACAACATGGTTCAAAAACTGGCCATGCAGGCGTGGAAGAATAATAAGGACTTTAAGGAACTTGTTCTAAATGACGTGGACATTAGAAACTGTTTGAAACCCGATGAGATAAAAATGCTCTTTGATGTGAAAGCCCAGCTAAGGCATGTGAATACCATCTTTGCCCGGGTTTTTGACGAAAATCGGAAAACGGATAACAAAAACAAAGGAGGTATGTATCTTGATTAACATTGCATATGCTATGGGCACCGGAGGAGGCGCATCTGGTGACGCCGGCGGATTCACGGCATTGGTCCCCCTGATCCTGATGTTCGGCATATTCTATTTCCTTTTGATACGACCCCAGCAGAAAAAACAGAAAATGCACCGCGAAATGATTGGCAGTCTCAAAAAGGGCGATCGTGTGATTACCAGTGGTGGCCTATACGGCCGTATTACCGGGATCAGCGACACTGTTGTGACCGTTGAAATTTGCGAGAAAGTGCGTGTGAAAGTCGCCCGTGCGAACATCGGGGGGTTAGCTCAAGACGGAAGTCCCAAGGCTAAATGAGAATAAGAACAGAAATGGGATGCTGGTTATTCGTTTTACCTTAAGACCCGTGTTCGGCATTCATCTCATTCCGCAATGAGTATTGAAGCTCCCCGCAGCCTTCGGCCCATAGGGCCTACGCCCCGGAGGGCAAGCTGCGGGAACGGCACTCACTTTTGCGGTTCAAAGATAAAGTATATGTTCCAAAAGGAGCAATGAATTGAAGCAATTGAAGTGGAGGCTGTTTCTCATCGTTGCGCTTGTCATGGTGGCATTTGTGTATGTTGTGCCGTCCATCTGTGTCAACCTCCCTAACTGGTGGAAAGCCCTGGGCATCCTTCCGACTGAGAAGATCCATCTGGGGCTCGATCTGCAGGGAGGCATGCACCTTATACTTGAGGTGCAAACCCAAAAAGCAGTCGAAAACAGAATAGAACGCACTGTTCAGGAGCTCCGGGATGCCATGAAAAAGGCCGGCATTCGATATGCCGAGCTCGACAGCGATAAAGACCAAATATCGGTCCACATACTGAACAAGAAATTCATCGAGGCTTTTGACAACATGCTCGACAAGGAATTCGCATGGCTTCGACTCGTATCCAGAGCCCCTGACGGTGATGGCCTTATCGTCCGCCTCGATCTACCCGATCAGGAAGTAGCCTATATTAAAGAAATGGCATCTAAACAGGCCATGGAAACTATCCGAAACCGTATTGACGAGTTTGGCGTGAGAGAACCCGACATACGTCGCCAGGGGGAAAACCGCATCCTCATTCAGCTCCCAGGGATCAAGGACCCTCAAAGGGCTGTTAATCTTATAGGGCAGACAGCCCTTCTGGAATTTAAACTCGTGGATGAGGAACATGATGTTCAGCAGGCCCTTAAAGGGAGGATTCCACCAGGCGATGAGATCCGTTATCAAGTCATAGAAGACAAGGTGACAAGGCGAACAACAAGAACCCCGTTCTTACTCAAGAAACGAACCTATCTCACAGGCGAGTACTTGACCGATGCCAGGGTTCAAATCGACTCCCAGTTTGGTGAGCCCTACGTCTCCATGGACTTTGACAAAAAAGGGGCCCGGCTCTTTGAACGTATCACTGAAGCAAACGTGAAAAAACGCCTTGCCATTGTGTTGGATGGTCGCGTCTACTCAGCCCCGGTCATCCAGGAGAAAATCAGTGGAGGCGGAGCACGCATTTCCGGCAATTTTACTACCGAAGATGCAAAGGACCTTGCCATTGTGCTTCGGGCCGGTGCTCTTCCCGCGCCCGTGACTATTCTTGAAGAACGAACCGTTGGGCCTTCCCTTGGCCGTGACTCGATAGAAAAGGGGCTCCGGTCCATGTGGGTCGGCGGCATCCTTGTGGTTTTGTTCATAGCAATCTATTATAAAAAAGCCGGTCTCATTGCAGATATTGCCCTTTTTCTGGATGTGCTTTTGATTGCAGCTACTCTGGCTTTTTTCCAGGCAACGTTCACGCTGCCGGGCATAGCAGGCATCATCCTCACCATCGGCATGGCTGTAGACGCCAATGTCATCATATTTGAACGAATCCGGGAGGAAGTTCGGCTGGGCAAGACTCCCAGAGCTGCCGTGGATGCAGGCTACTCAAAGGCTACGCTGACCATCCTCGACGCAAATGTAACCACACTCATTGCAGCCCTGGTCCTCTTTCAGTTCGGAACGGGTCCAGTAAAGGGCTTTGCCGTCACCCTCAGCATCGGCATCATGGCCAGCCTGTTTACGGCGATTGTGGTTACAAGATTGTTTTTTGATTTCCTGGTTTTTCAGCGACGCATAACACGTTTGAGTATTTAGGCGCTTCACACGCTTCACAGTATCTTCATATGTCTTCGGTTAACCTGTTGGCCCGTTAACCCGTTGGCCGGTTGGCCCGGCGGTCTTTTGAAATGAGTTGCGAGTCGTGCAAGCTCAATCCTCAATGCTGAAAGAGAGAAGGAAATCCTGATCCGCCTATGCAATTCATAAAACCTGACACAAATATCGATTTTATAGGAAAAAGAAGGATCGCCTTTGCAGGATCCATGATCTTGATCGCCGTCAGCATCATCTCGCTGATCATGAAGGGGGGGCCCAGGTACGGGGTCGATTTCGCCGGCGGGACCGTGGTTCAAGTCAAGTTTTCAGAACATATTGAGCCCCAGCTCATCAGGGACGCCCTCGGATCAATCGACCTGGGTATCACTTCGATTCAGGGATTTGGAACAGAAAAAGAGCACGAGTTCTTGATCAGAACAGCTAAATCGACGGAGGCACTGGAAAGCCTGGGCTCTAATATCAAACAGAGGCTTGAGTCTGCATATCCCCAAATCAGGATGGAAGTGCGTCGTGTGGAAATGGTGGGGCCACAGGTCGGAAAAGACCTTCGAGAAAAGGCCCTCTTGGCCATGTTTTCTGCCCTTCTCTTTATTGTGGTCTATATCTCAGGTCGGTTTGAACTAAAATGGATGGCAAGCATCATCATGGCTGCATGCCTCCTTGCAACCCTTTTCATATTCCAAAAAATCGGCATCAGCATCCCCGTCCTCATTCTGACGGCAGTATTGGTCACCTTGGCCCTCAGCTTCTATCTGAAGCTCAAATTCGCCATGGGGGCAATCATAGCCGTAATCCACGATGTAGTTATCACGGTGGGAGTCTTCTCCCTGACTGATAGGGAATTTACCCTTCCGATCGTTGCTGCCCTTTTGACCATCATAGGCTATTCCCTAAATGACACGATCGTTGTGTTTGACCGTATCAGAGAAAACTCCCGCAGATCTCACCGGCAGTCTTATGAACTGATCATAAATCGGAGCATCAATGAAACTTTGAGCCGGACACTGCTCACATCCTTGACCACTATGGTGGTCGTCGCAGCCCTCTTTGCACTCGGGGGAGGCATCATTCACGATTTTGCCTTTGCCCTGATTATCGGCATCATCGTTGGAACGTATTCCTCTGTTTATGTGGCAAGCCCTGTCCTGATTATCTGGCACCAGGTCATGAAAAGTTCCACGGGCAAAACAAGGAAAACACGGCGGTGAGCAGGAAATAATTCAGCGAAAAACGAACCACTACCTTCATTTTTTCTGTGCTTCCCTACTTTCCTTCCGCTGAAAACACTTGACACACCCAGCCGCATATTCGTATAGGGGCCATGCTCATGAAGCGTACAACAGATCAAGCAGGCAACCTATAGGATTTCGGAGTTCGGAGTTAAGCTGCACATTATTTTAACGTAATTTTACATGGTTATCAGGACCATTCATCCCGCAAATTTGCAAATAGTTTTCTGAAAAGCTATAGCCGGAGAGACTATTGGAGTAATGGAATCGCTTATACATTGGCTTGGCCTGAAAACCGTTCCAGGTGTGGGGAACCGTCTGTTTTTGCATCTTATTCAACACTTCGGTGGAGCCGAAAAGGTTTTCTCGGCCTCAAGAAAAGAACTCTTGCAGGTAGAAGGGGTTAATGATCGGCTGGCATCAGTCATTGAAGGCTATAAGATTCCCGGGAAGGTTCAAGAGGACCTTGCACTTGCGCAGAAGAATAATGCTAGGATCATTACCTTTGCAGATCCGGACTACCCTTCTCTACTGTGCCACATACACGATCCTCCTCCTGTGCTTTATGTGTACGGCAAACTTCAGATGGACAGTCTGAACATTGCGATTGTGGGATCAAGAAATGCGACATCTTATGGCCGCACCACAACAGAACGTCTCAGCGGCGCCCTGACCCGCCGTGGTTTTACCGTAATAAGCGGAATGGCACGCGGCATTGACACGGCTGCCCATGTAGGCGCACTGGCTGCCGGGGGCAAAACGATTGCGGTGCTTGGATGCGGCCTGGGAACTATATACCCCGCTGAAAACAAAAGCCTGTTTCACCGTATCGCCAAAAACGGGGCGGTTGTCTCGGAATTCGCGTTTTTGTGCCCGCCCGAAGCTCATAACTTCCCGGTACGGAACCGGATTATCAGTGGTCTATCCCTCGGGACTGTCATTGTAGAAGCCACCCACAAGAGTGGCAGCCTCATCACAGCGCGTCTTGCAGCCGAGCAGGGACGGGAGGTATTTGCCGTACCGGGCAGCATTACATCCTTTAAGAGCATGGGCACACATCGCCTGATAAAGCAAGGTGCAAAGCTCGTCGAGCATGTGGATGATATCATTGAGGAGCTGAACATCGCCCATCCAATACCATCTACTTGCGCCAAGGATGAGACGACCATGTCACTGACAGCCGATGAGAAAAGGATCATAGATAAACTTAGTCCTTATCCGGTACATATCGATAAGTTGATTCGACACCTGTCACTTTCAGCAGCACAGGCATCAAGCCTCCTGTTGCAACTGGAGTTGAAGGGACTTGTAACGCAAAGTCCCGGCAAGCTTTTTGCCAAATGCGAACGTTGATTGGTTGTCCGGTTGTTGGTCTTCTTAAGCGCAGGTTGAATACCTCGAAAGGCCACAAATGACACTTTTTCGCCGGCCATGAACATCAATAGCCGCGTTGCTCAGGCTTGCAATAGCCTGNNTATTCCGCGCCTTCGCGCCTTGCTCTTGATGCTCATGACTCACCGAGAAAAACGCCATTTATAACCTTCCGAGGTATAAAAACTCTAAAACGTTTTCAAAACAAGAAAGGATAACCCCTTGAGCAAATCCCTTGTTATCGTTGAGTCGCCCACTAAGATCAGAACTCTGAAGAAGTACCTCGGTCCTGATTATGACGTAGCCTCAACTGTGGGACACATAAAGGATCTTCCGACAAAGGAACTCGGCGTTTCCATAGAACACGGATTTGACCCCCAATATACAACCATACAGGGCAAAGAAAAGGTCATTCGAGCCCTGAAAAAGGCGGCCAGCAACCTGAACGATATCTACCTGGCACAAGACCCGGACCGGGAAGGTGAGGCCATAGCATGGCACACGGCAGAGGTCCTCAAAAAAAAGGGACGCAGGTTTTACCGTGTCCTATTTCATGAGCTGACCAAAAACGCCATACTCACCGCAGTCGCCTCTCCTCAGCAGCTCGACAAACACAAGTTTGAGTCGCAACAGGCCAGGAGGATCCTGGATCGCCTTGTGGGATATCAGATTTCGCCCATCCTGTGGCAAAAGGTTCTGCGGGGCTTGAGTGCAGGCCGCGTGCAATCAGTAGCAGTTCGCATAATCTGCGAACGTGAAAGGGAGATCCACGCCTTTCAATCCGAAGAATATTGGAGCATCACCGCAAAGCTTGAAGGTGAGTCCCCCCCGCCTTTTCTCGCCAAGCTCATCAAGAAACATAACAAGAAGCTTCGGATTCCAGACGAAAAAGCATCTCAGTCCATCCTGAAAGACCTTGAAGAGGCCCGTTTCAGGGTAGAAAAGGTCATTCAAAAGGCCCAGAAGAGAAACCCCCCACCGCCTTATATTACAAGCAAACTCCAGCAGGAAGCAATTCGAAAGCTGGGGTTTTCTGCCAAGAAGACCATGATGGTAGCCCAGCAGCTTTACGAAGGCATCGAACTCGGCCCTGAAGAACCGGAAGGCCTAATTACTTACATGCGAACCGACTCAATCCGCATCGCCAAGGAGGCGATCGACGAAGCCCGACACCTGATCGAAAAGGAATTCGGCCCAACATACCTACCCACCAATCCCAACGTGTTCAAGAATAAAAAAAGGGTGCAAGACGCCCATGAGGCCATACGCCCCACCTCCGTCCTTCGGAAACCGAAGGAGATTGCTCAGTTCCTTTCCAAGGACCAGCTATCCCTGTACGAGTTGATCTGGAAGCGTTTTGTAGCCTCCCAGATGAAACCAGCCGTTTTTGATCAGACTTCTGTTGCTATCTCTGCCACGTCATACCTTTTTCAGGCCTCCGGGTCGGTGATACGCTTCCCCGGCTTTATGGCCCTGTATACATCCTCAGACGACAACCAGATTCAACAAAAGGACAAGGAAACCCTGCCACGTCTGTCTGAAGGGATGGCCTTGAAATGCCATGGACTTGAACCCAAGCAGCATTTCACTCAACCACCCCCGCGATTTTCCGAGGCATCACTTGTCAAAGAGCTCGAAGAAAACGGTATCGGAAGGCCCAGCACCTACGCATCGATCCTTACTACAATCAGGCAAAAGGGATATGTTGACCTAATCAAGAAGTTCTTCAGACCAAGCGAACTCGGTTTTATTGTGAATGATCTCTTGATAGAGAGTTTTCCCGACATCCTAAATGTCGATTTTACCGCCCGCATGGAAAACAATCTGGACAAGATCGAAGAAGCAAAAATCGAATCGGTTTCAGTACTGGAAGATTTTTACCGTTCATTCCGAAAAGACCTGGAGCGGGCAACAAAGGAAATGCACAGTGTCAAAGGCAATGGCTTGCCTGTTGATATGGACTGTCCAAAATGCGGCAAGCCACTCGGAATAAAGGTCGGAAAAAATGGACCGTTCCTGGCCTGTTCAGGTTACCCAAATTGCAACTTCACGCGTAACTACACCCGCGATGAAAAGGGACAGATTGAGATGGAGCAACCCGTTTCGCCCCAAGCGACCGACGAAATCTGCGAAAAATGCGGAAGCCCCATGGTGCAAAAACAAGGGCGCTTTGGTCCTTTCGTTGCCTGCTCGGCCTACCCGGCCTGTAAGAATACTCGCTCCCTGAAGGCAAATGCCACGTCCAAAACCGAGCCCACCGGTGTCAAGTGTCCCGAAAAAGGATGCGGTGGAGAGCTTGTTGCCAGGAGATCAAGGCGAGGCAAGCTCTTCTATGGATGCACCGGTTATCCTGCCTGCACCTTCGCTGTATGGGACAAACCTGTGCCACAATCCTGCCCCGAGTGCGGTGCCTCTTTTGTTCTAAAGCGTACGACCAAGAAGGACGGGCCACATCTCAGGTGTTTCAACAAGGAATGCACATACAAGGAACCGATCAAGGAAAACGATGAGGCGTCTTGATGCGTGTAACAGTTCAGCCTCTCACGTGCTGTAGGTTCCGCGTCTTGGAATAGGCATCTAAGTCCATGGATGAGATGTCTCCTTGACAGAGCTGATGGTACCCCATGACCGCAATCATGGCTGCATTATCGGTACAGAGATCAGAATTCGGGATATGGACTGCAATGTCAGCCTCCTGTGCCGCTTCCTTCATCCGCTCCCGGAGCCTGTGATTTGAGGCCACACCCCCTACCAGGGCCAGGTGGTGACAAGCCCTGGCCCTTGCTGCTGAAATACCCTTTTGAACAAGCACGTCAACCACCGCTTCTTGAAACCCGGCTGCAATATCCGGAATTCCTCCTGTACCTTTTTTCTCACCCTGTACATATCGGGCCACTGCGGTCTTGAGGCCGCTAAAGCTGAAATCAAATCCGGTCTTGTCAAGGAATGCTCTCGGGAAGCGTATCCGGTCAGGATCTCCTTGTCGGGAAAGCTGGTCAATGACGATACCCCCGGGGTATCCTAAGCCAAGCATCTTTGCCACCTTGTCAAAGGCCTCACCAGCAGCATCATCTCTGGTTTGACCCATATGTTCGAAATCCATAGGCCCTGCCACATAATAAAGGTTCGTATGTCCCCCAGAGACCAGGAGGGCCACAAAAGGAAAAGGTGGGGGGTCGCGGTGAACGTAAACAGCAGCGATGTGCCCGTGCAGGTGGTTGACGCCTGTCAGCGGAAGCCCGGTGGCATAGGCAAATGCCTTTGCAAAGGAAAGCCCAACCAGGAGGGCGCCCACCAGGCCGGGCCCACAGGTAACAGCCACGCCATCAATGCTGGTGGGATCTGCGCCGGCAACCGCCAGGGCCTCTTCTACAACCGGAACAATTTTTTCCATATGCTTTCGGGCTGCCAGCTCAGGCACAACTCCACCGTACGGACGGTGGGTGGCTATCTGGGACCAGACTACATTGGACAAAATAGTGTCTGCGCCACAGGTTACAGCAGCGGCTGTCTCGTCGCAAGAGGTCTCGATCCCCAGAACTAAGTCATGCTGTTTTTTGGTCATTGGTTGTTGGTCACTGGTCACTCGTCATTCATCACTGGTCAATTGACTCTGTTCGATATCAACATCTTGGAGATTGATAACAAAACGCTTCAAGAAGATGCCTTTGGAACGGCACAGCACTTTGAGCTTTTCTTGATTTCCTTCAGATATGCCGCGACATGAGACAATCAAGCCGTTTATGGGCACCTTTTCCAGGATGTTTTCCAGTTCAGCTCCGGTTCCCATCACTGAATAGCCATTAAGCCGTTTTCCTGCTTTCATGACGTCGTCATCGATAAACCCTACAGGTTTGACACCCAAACGATTGTTGTCCAGTATTTCCCTGAGCAGCACCTGGCCTCCGCGTCCAGCGCCATAGATGAGGACATCTTCTCCCTTTAAGGCTTTGTACTTCACGATCTCCCTGAAAGACCGGAATGATGCCCTGGATCCGAGCAAAAACGCAGTGGTCAAGAACCAGTCGATTACAAAGACACCTTTGGAAAAGGAAACGAACCTGTACATATAGGTCACAAGTGCGAGGGAGAGAAGGGTTCCCAGGAGGCTGGCTTTTACATAGACATATACATCACGCAACCCTATGTAGCGCCACATTCCCCTATAAACACCTGTCAAAGAAAATGCCACAAATTTGCATATGATGATGGCAGGCAGCGATTTCAAGAAAACCGTGAAGAAAATGTTGAATTGACCGGTAAAGCCAAAACGAACCCGGTAGGACAGATAATAGGCAAAGACAACGAGAGCCAGATCNNNTTTCCGAAGGACAGAAAACTCCTTTTCAGGATAGACCCTAATCTGGGACAGATAAATACCCATGAGGGTCACAGATAGAAGGAGGGGAATGATAACTGTTGGCGCTGCCAGAGAATCGAATTGTTGAACAAAGACTGCAGCCAGGCCGGACAATACAGCTACTCCATACAAGAAGAGAACGGAGGATCTTTCACTGAAACCCATGAGCGCCAGGCGATGGGAGGTATGGTCTCGCCCTCCCCTGGAGGGCTTTCGACCGCTTAGAAGCCGAATGGTGGTGACCATGGTCGTGTCAAAGATAGGAACCATCAGGACAAGGATCGGTATGGCATAGAGGGATGCAGTGAAATGCACGGGTCTTATAACATGGTGCAAGCAAAGCATGGAAAGCGCAAAGCCTATTGGAAGGCTTCCACAATCTCCCATAAAGATGGAGGCTGGGTTGAAGTTGTAAATCAAAAAAGCGATTAGGGCTCCTATCAAAAAAAGGCAGATGACCAAAGGCTGGAAAGAGCCTGTATTGAAATGCAGGAACGAAAAAAACACAGCAGCGATCAAGCTGATTCCGGCGGAGAGACCGTCCATATTGTCCAACATGTTGATAGCATTTGTAATCCCCACAATCCAGATGATTGTTATGATCGTGTCTCCAGTCAGAGATGAAGACCATTGGAGCCGATAACCTAGAAATACAACCATAGATGCCACTATGATTTGGACTATCAACTTGTTTTGCGGTCGAAAGTGGAAAAGATCATCAAGAAGCCCGAGGACAAACAGAATAGTTATGCCAAGCCATGCCACGGCGATGAAAGAAGGCGAAGCAAACCGGGGGGGTGTTGTTTGCACGTATTCGATGATAGAACCGAAATCGGATAGCCAAAAAAGGGGTAGGCTGGCAGCACAATAAATGGCAATGCCGCCCAACAGGGCGGTGTTCTTTGTATGCCATCGATCTTTTCTCGGGATGGCCACCCACTTGGATCGCATGGCTCCCCACCTAACGATGGGAGTGAGGGCAGCACAAACAAGGAAAGAAAAAACCGGCAAAGCAATATAAGGAGACAGTGGTACCATAACAGAACAAATATTCGCAATATCCTGATAAATCAAGCATTAAAGGGACATATCTCGTTTTTCCCTTGACAGAAAGCAGAAAAACGCACATATCTCAATATGAGCATTGTGTTTAAGGTGTTGTAATTTCAGAGTATTATTCTCAGCAGCCCTGTTGAGAAACCTCAACAGGAAGCCTGGATAAAGTTATAAGCATCTTCGGCATCCTTCATTCACCAGTTTACACTTTTTTCGAAAAAGCGTGTATTATGCGAATTGA
>MAXP01000317.1:15619-26385 GCA_001751085.1 Desulfobacterales bacterium C00003060
CCGAAGATCAACAAAGTGTAAACTACTTTTGATTTGTCGTGAAGGATGCCGCATCTTCCATGAAAAACCAGACCACTAAAAGGGTTTGTGTCAGCAAGAAAACGTCTTCTGTGAGGCTGAATTCAAAGGCCCTTCAGGTAAATCTGCAGGCCACAGACATCGACATCACAATTGATCAGAGGTACCTGCCTCTGAGAGAGGTCGTTAAAGATCTTCCCGGCCTTCTTCACCAGACAGAAGCCTTCCTGTGTGAACTGAATCATCCGTTTAAGAACTGGGACTATGTGGTCCAGGAAATGCGCCGTTATGCCTTGAAGAACTCTTCCATCTATTATGAACATCCACAAGGGCTTCACGTGCTTCAGATAATCTTTGACGAATGGTTTGACGCCCTTACCCGTTCGCCTGACCGGTCAGTACACTCCAGTGCCCTGGACAACATAGTCTACTTTGCAAAAAAAGCCATGAGCGATGGAATAGGCCGGCAAAAAGACTTTATGCCTATCCTTTCCAGTGTCTTCGAACGTCTGGCCGGCTTGCCTGATGAGCAGTTCTTTCTTTTGGCCAGTGGTTACTATCAGGTAAAACGAATTGGACAGATCGTATCTCAAACTGAAATAGATGAGTTTGATTACCCGGTCTTTAACCGCCTTCTCCGCAGGACACTTCAGACGTCATATCAGTACTGGCTCAACCAGGAAGACCCTGCAGGATGGTTTGATGGGACGCTTGGCCGCTCAGACAAACAGGCCAAAGGGGTATTTCAAGATATCTCTCACGAGCAACTTCACGGATTCATGGAAAGGCTAAGCAGGATCGATCAGAACAAGGATTTGAAGCTGGAATTGAGCCGGCTCCTTGAACTTCCAAACTTCGCGGATATCGTAAACGCATACCGGGAATTGCCGGAAAGCATCGAACACCTTGAAACCAATATCAACGATGGACCGATAAGGAGGCTCCGAAGCCTCCTTAAGATCCTGGAGACCAGGGGGCTTTCATCCATACATGAAAAGGCCTTGGGATCGGTGAATCTTTGCCTGAGCGGGATTATCCACGCCAAAGAGGCTGAAAACATCGATTATCTCCTTGTCAAGACATTTGAAGCCCTGGGCCAAAGCATCCAAAGGTATCCGGAGGCTGCCCTCCAGGCCCTGGAAAATATAGGCAGCGAGATATTCAAGGGCGATGATAGCGACCTCGTGGACCTTTTTATCCAACACACAATCGACTTAGGGTTTCAATGCCCGGAATTAAGGGGAACGACTAATGAGTGGAAAGTACAGGTAAACCCGGCCCATGTCCCCAACATAAAGGTCTGGCTTCATCTGATTGAGACACATCCGAAATGGAGCAAAAGGCTGATCTCCGCTCTTATTGTAAATCTGAAACTTGCTGGCCTTTACATTAAGGATACCGATCTTTTCCAGAAGGAGATCAGTCTCCTTTTGAACAGTGAGATCGCCCCGGTTTACAACCTGGCAAAGCAACTCACCAAGCTGTTTCCCGTTTATTTCAATGAAATAAATGCCGAAGGTCGAATCAGAGATGTCACAACCGACATAGATGAGATCCTAAACCGCAAGGACGTCCTGATACACTTTTTGAGGAAGCAGTCTCATGTGGAAAGCAACAACCTTCTGATAGATTTCAGCCTTGAAATAATAAACTTTTGGCGCACAGGAAACAAAGCACCTCTCGCTCCCTATGTGGCTCCTGAAATATTCCACGCCATTCCTGAAAAGGGACCTTATGTGGATGGTGTCCATAGGGTTATGACGGAACTGTTTGAGAAGATCGGCATTGACGACCCTCGCGAACTGCTCAGCCTTGACATGGCCTTCATAGAAGGCCATCTGTCTCGGGTATCTGATAAGTCAACGGTCGACAAAGAACGAGTACGCCTGTTGATGCAATTCTTGAATCTCCTTGACCAGAAATACAACCTGAATCGATTCAAACTGGAAGACCTGATAAAGGAAGCCGGCATCAAGGGGTTACCCAAGACCAATCGCCTTGAAAAGGCCCTTCAAGGTGAAGACCGGGTTGGTCGTCTACAAGGTATCCTCAACTATCTCAAGAGATTAAAAGAGATCATCTTGTCGCCGAAACAGTTCGGGATTTCCGAAGATATTTACCGTAAACGGCATATTGCCGCTGATATCCCGTCAATGTACGGAACCTATCATGAACGAAAGTTCGATGCCCTGGGGTTCACTTTTCGTCTTGAAAACCTCGCTAATGTGATGTTTGAGGAGTTGATTGGATCTATTAATCTGGAATATTTGACCCGGACGACCATTTTCCAGATTGCCGACTGCATGCACCTGCTTGTTCAGGCCATGGAACTTGACGGAATCATCGCTAAACAACTGAAAGATTATCTGAAACTTCTTACCCATGCCACCAAGGTGAGGCGCTTCTCTTGTACCCAGTACTTGGATATTTTCATGGGGTTTTCACAGGCCGAGCAGCGTATACTTGACACCCATTTCACCAGTATACATAAGGAGAACCTGGAGCGGATCATCAGGCAACTGGGACACGACAGACTTCTTCCCAAGTATTTCATAGAAAAGGAGGAGGCGATTACTGAAGAAGTCATAAACAAGGTTTCTGAAGCGTTTTTCCGTGATATTGTCGCAACCACTTTTGGCTTTCAGTATATGGACAACTTTGTGAGCAAGACTATTCTTACCCTGTCGCGTCAATCCCAAGAACTCAGCAAGGAAAACGTTGATATTCTACTCAGTTATGATCCGGGTAGCGTACTGTCTGGAATTCACGTCCCTGTGAATTCTATTAAGGACCCCATCTACCTGGGCGGAAAGGGCTACAACCTTGTAATGCTCGCATGCTTCAAGATGCCTATCCCGGGAGGATTTATTATCACCACAGAAGTCTTCAGGTGCCTTGGGATGCTCAACGCCTTCAGCCAGGCCAGGAACGATTTAAGGAGAAAGATCCTATCAAAAGTCAAGCGGTTAGAAAAACAGGCGAACAGACGGCTTGGAGATCCTGACAATCCTTTGCTGTTGTCGGTTCGCAGTGGGGCTGCGATCTCTTTGCCCGGGATGATGGACACCTTCCTCAACGTAGGAATAAATGAAACCATTGTGGAAGGTCTTATTCATAAAACGGGCAAGCCCTGGTTTGCCTGGGACAATTATCGGCGTTTTCTCCAGTCTTGGGGCATGTATTACAACATGGAGCGAGACCTGTTCGACGCCATCATGAATGAATACAAGTTCAAATATGGCGTGGAGCGGAAAAGGGATTTTACCCCACAGCAGATGCGAGAAGTGGCACTGGCCTATCAAGGGGCTGTATCTGACGAGGGTGTGGCTCCTACTGATGATCCTCATGAACAATTATTTCAGGCGATCCAGCAGGTTTTTTGTTCCTGGAATTCAGATAAGGCCAAGACCTACCGGGAAATTATGGGAATCTCAGATGATTGGGGTACTGCGGTAATCGTGCAAAATATGGTATATGGCAACTTGCATCACCGGGCCGGCTCGGGCGTCGTTTTTACGCAAGATCCAAGCAAGCCCCTGAACAAGGTAACATTGTGGGGTGATTACACAACTCGCAACCAGGGCGAAGATGTGGTATCCGGTTTGGTCAAGACCCATTCCATCTCAGTTGAGCAAAAAACGGCAGAGGACCGGGCACAGGATCTTGCCCTTGAGGAGGCATTCCCTGAAGTCTTCAGGGCTTTGCACAATATGGCCAAGTGTCTTATCTATGAGAAGAGGTGGAGCGCACAGGAAATCGAGTTCACATTTGTGGGCCCAACAGCGGACGAGCTTTTCTTGTTGCAATCCCGCGACATGGTTGTTCACCATACAAAGCGATACCCTGCTTTTGTGCCTAAGTCTGGACTCAAAGAGGCTCTTCTAACAAAGGGTATCGGCGTAAGCGGGGGCGCCTTTTGCGGAAAGATCGTCTTCTCACTCGACCACATTGAGCTGTTCCGCAACAAGGATGCCGGTACACCTCTCATACTTATTCGCACTGATACCGTCCCGGACGACATACGTGAGATATCAGCAGCAGACGGGCTTTTGACCGGCAGGGGCGGAGCTACTTCACATGCGTCCATTGTGGCTCATCAACTGGAAAAGACGTGTGTAGTCGGCTGTTCGGATCTGGTAGTTTACGAAAAAGAGGGCCGCGCTGTCCTCAACGGTAAGACCTTTCGGCCTGGGGATTTCTTGAGTATGGATGGTCAGAATGGGTTTGTATACGAAGGCCGACAGGAGATTGCAGACCCAGGAACATCGTCTTAGATTCTATAGAAGGGGGCAAACAATATGAAAAGTGGAAGGCTTGGAATCAACGGGTTGGGACGTATCGGTAAACTGTCCATATGGCAACATGTGGGGCGCAAGCATTTCCCAGGGATTGTGGTGAATATCGGCCGTCCCGTGGGCACGAGTCTTCAGGATGTCGCCAGGTTCATTGAAAAGGACTCCACTTACGGAAGCCTGCACAATTATCTGTATGGATACAACGCAGGACGATTGATTGAGAATCTGGACGAGAAGTCTGGCTCCATGGTCATCGATGGAATCCCGGTTACGATCTTACGTGACACGCGTAACCCTAAGGATATCCCCTGGAAGTCACACGCAGTCGAAATCGTGTTGGAATCGACAGGCCAGTTTACGGACCCTGCAGAACCTGCGGATGCACCAGGTGGGTCGGTTCGTGGCCACCTGGCTGCCGGGGCACGAAAGGCGGTCGTGTCAGCGCCGTTCAAGATCAAGGACAAGACCGTCTCAATGCCAAAGGATGCAGTCATGACTGTCATGGGCATCAATGACAGTGACTATGACCCGGCTGCGCACAACATCATATCGAATGCCTCTTGTACCACCAACTGTTTGGCCTATATGATCAAGCCCCTGTTAGATTATTTTGGCTCGGACAGGATTCTGACTGCCTCTATGGCAACAGTGCATGCAGTGACGGGTTCCCAGCTTGTACTTGATCGTGCGCCCAAGGCGGGAGCCACCGATCTGCGACGCAACCGGAGCGTCTTCAATAACATCATATTAACGACCACAGGGGCAGCCAAGGCGTTGTCGCTGGTCATACCCGAGATGCAGAAGATCGGGTTTATTGCCGAATCAGTCAGGATTCCCATCGCTACAGGCTCCCTGATCATCCTTGTTATCGATATTCAGGATACCCCTGGCGGGGACCGCACCGATCGCGCCTTGATCAATCAGATCTACAGAGATGCTGCCGAAAGAGGCAAAAAGGGATATCTCCAGTACACAGACGAACAGAATGTATCTGCGGATATAATCGGCCATCCCCTGGCCGCGGCTATCATCGAAGGAGAAGAGACCCATACAAGAACAGCGAACCTGACCTTTGACCTTAAACACCTTAAGGGCTATTGTGAAGAGGTAGGGGCCTGCCTTGGCGGAAGCCATATACACATCCCGGTGACAAAGGCCGTGGTATATGGGTGGTATGACAACGAGATGGGTGGATATGTCCATATGCTTGCAGACCGCACCATCAGTGTAGCTTCCATGTTAGAATAGTGCTTGCTGTGGAAACCAATAACAACCTTGAAAAGGTCAAACCTTCCAGCCCGGGACCTGCCGCTCATATGGCCTTAACAAAGAAGGTCTTCACATAGTAGCGGAAACGAAAAATCCCTTTACAAAAACATCGGAATCTTGTATAAAACGCTAATTTCCTGATACCCATCGGGACGATAAGGAGCCAATCTCATGCAAGGCCGAAAAAGTACACAAAAGGCAACCCCCAAGAAGCCTGCAGAACCCGAAGCCGTTGTTGGAAAAGAGGAGTCAAGAAGAAAGAAAGCTATCCTGGATGCGGTAAGAAGTTCTTCAACTCCGGTCAAGGCCATACTTGAAGAGATTGGTCTTAACCAATCAACCTATTACAGATGGCTAAAATACCATAAAGATAAAGGGTTGGACGGATTAGAGACAGGGAGCCCTGTTTCTGATGAGCTGTGGCAACGGTTCACCGATCTTGAAAAGCGACAAGCAGCAGTAGTGGATGAAAACAGTTTGTCCATAGAGGAGACGGAGACTGTAGAGGAGACGGAGACTATGAAAAACGAAAAGGACAAGGAAAAAACCATTCCAAAAGAACCATTGAAAGAGATCGAAAAAGGAACCAAACCGGAAACGGAGCGTCCAGCCCAGACCGCTGGACCCGAGGAAGAAAAGGGATCATCCTCACCTCCATCTTTACATGAGCGTATTAAAGAGCGTATCGTAGAGCGTATCAAGGGTATCAATATGACCTTTGTGTATGCGGGCGCTGCCTTTATTTTAGTGATGGCAATCCTTTTTTGTGCAAGCAAGTGCAATTCGAACAAGTTCTATCTCAAGCAGAATAACCAAATGGTCGAACTCTGGCAGGGCAGGTACGCCCCTATGGGAAGCCATCTTCTGGCCAGCTTCTCGGATTTGAAGATCCTTGAAACCGCACCAAAGCAGGACGTGTACACAAAGGCCCAGGCCTTTGGCATAGTTTCCGATTACTATATCAAGCAGGCAGATAACATCTTGAAAGCTGAGGGGACACCCGATCTTACAAAGGTTGTGTCGAATTTGACCCGTGCTTCAGATTATGCTGTATCTGTGTCTGAGCGCAAAGCTATCATGATAGGTGTAGGCGGTATTGATCGTCTCGCCGCACGCTTGAACAGCTTGCAATACCCAGCTTTATTAGGCAAAATAGAGATTGCGCTTAGTAAGGGGACGGTATCGAACTTTGCGGCTGCCAAGGAATATCTGGCCGAAGCCATTCCAATGTCCTCAACCGACCTGCAAAATGTACTAAAGACAAAGTTGGCTGCTGTAGAGGATGCCCTGGCAAATAAGGGTGAAAGGAAACCCGCAGATGTATACAAAGAGGCCCTGAATCGGCAACAACAGAAAACAGTGGGAAATGTCCCGGAGAAGTCAGAGGAAGATTAACAGATAAAAAACCTATCTTTGCTCACAATTGGAAACGTCAACAGGCAAGGCACAAAAGGGGTGGCATCACCACCCCTTTTGTTATGTAAAGGTCCTCTTTGGCACAACCACGATCCCGCGAGGTGTGACAGTGTATCTCTTTCGGTCTTCCTCCGGGTTGTATCCTATTTCAGTACGCGGTGGGATGCGATTGCCCTTGTCGATGATGGCCTTCATAATCCTGCAATGTCTGCCTACTTCCACATCAGACATGATCACAGATTCCCCCACTTCTGACCAGCTCCTTGCAATCACGTTATAGGACAACACGGAATTCTTGACCACACCGCTAACAATAGAGCCGTGTGACACAAGGGAGTCCAAGGCCATACCGGTCCTGCTTGAGGGCGTATCCCTGAAGATCGTCTTGACAGGTGGGTATTGCCTTTGGAACGTCCGGAGCGGCCATTTGGTGCCGTACAGATTGAAATTGGGATTCACACCCGTCAGGTCCATGTTCGCATTCCAGTAAGCATCCAGGTCGCCAACATCCCGCCAGTAGGAGGAATCCGGTATGCAGGGATCAAGGACACGCACACGGGTTCCGTCCTCCTCTATCGTGTATACAAAATCCTCTATTCGATTCTCTTTCTTATATGGAAAGGCGTAGAGGGAATACCTTTCCAGTGCCATGGGAATAATGTCCTTGCCAAAATCGTCCTTGTCAGAGGACTTCAACAGATCGATCAAGACCTGGGCCTTGAAGATATAGACCCCCATGGAGGCAAGGACATAGCGAGGATCCCCGGGCATCGGTTCAGCAGATACGGGTTTTTCCTTGAAACCAGTAATACTGTAGTCTCCTGTAACTTCCACGACCCCAAAACGGTAGGCCTCGCATGTAGGTACCTCAATGACCGAGATAGTTATATCTGCACCTTTTTCTTCATGATAGGCCTTTAAGCGGCTGTAGTCCATCTTGTAAACGTGATCGCCTGAAAGGATAAGCAGATGCTTAGAGGCATCGCGTTCTATGAGGTACAGATTCTGTCGAACAGAATCGGCCGTGCCACGGTACCAGTCTTCGCCCACGCGCATCTGGGGAGGCACGACCCTCAAGTAGTGGCCCAGGTCATAGCTGAATATGTTCCAGCCTGCCTCTAAGTGCTCCACGAGAGACTGTGCCTTGTACTGTGGCAAGATGACGATCTTGTAGATATTGGAATTAATACAGTTGCTAAGGGTAATATCTATGATTCGATATATACCCCCGAATGGAACCGCGGGCTTAGACCGATCCTCCGTCAAAGGATGGAGGCGTTCCCCCTTGCCCCCAGCCATAACAAGGGCTATAACATCACGCGCCATTTTACACCCCTTTCAGCACATCAATCATGGTAAACACACGTCCTTTGGCGCCCTGGTCGATTTTCTTGGCCAGATAGTGAATGGCGTCCAGTGTTCCCCTGGCATATATATCCCGGCCATTGACATTATGGGTAAACTGAAAGAAGACAGTGCCATCTTCTGAACGGAGCGAATAGGTGTGCCACCCATGCCCGCTCAAATACGCTTCAGGGATACCCCATTCGGACCTCTGAACCTCCGGCTCTCGCTCCATCCTGATCTGGTCCTTGGTAAAAGGGACACCCAATCGGTTAAAATAGCCAATCATCGCCTTGGCCGTTCCACTTGTATCGGCCTTGCCCTGCTGGTGGCTTTCCTTAACCTCCAAGCCATATCCATTGAAGACATCAGGAAAGGTCTCAGCAGCATATTCCATCATCGCCTGAAAGGCCACAATCTGTTTGGCCATGTTGGGAGCAATCACAGCGGCAATATCAGACTTCTGCACCGCCTCCACCAGGCGCGTCCTGTCGCCGCCAGTGGTGCCCATGACAAAAGGAAGGCCGTTTTCGCAATAAAAAACAGCATTATCGTTTACGCTGTCAGGATGGGTGTAGTCCACACAAATAGCCATCCCTTCCGCCTTCTTGACAGATTCCATCATCTCCTGTCTCTCATCCGGTTTGATCAATCTGACAGTGTCAGAACCGATTTGGGTCTCGGTAGCTTCAATCTCAGGTCCGGTCAGGGAGTATGGAATTAGTTTCAGGCTGCTGTCTTGCAGGACATGTTCGGCTGCTTTTGTGGACATGTTGCCAGGGAGTCCATTAACCATTACCTTAATTGTTTCCATGATGCATCTCCTTGCTTGGGTCGAAGAGTTACGGGATTCGGGATTGGTCAACTTTACAGAAAAATACTAACGCGCTGCAAAAAAAAATGAAAGCAAAAAAACGGGAATTGGGGATAGGGTTATTTTTTTTGACAAAGCACCCTAAAATGAGTAACATTGGCGAATCTTATGCCCTTTTAACCACGGTTGGGTTGTTAACCTGAATGTCATTATGAGCCAGAAAGGGAGGTTGTTGCCATGTGGTCGGACATCTTTTCTGCTTTAAAAGCAATGGATTTCAAGCGACTCAATGAGATCTTGGCCGGTGTCGATGTTCTTACGCTTCTGAAGAACCCGTGGGTGATCGCCGTGACTATCATCATCTCTGTTGTTCTGATCATTCGGCACATGGAGAAAACACTTGTTACCCTTCTATCTATTCCAGCCTTGCTGGTCATTTTTCAAAAGACGATCCAAGACACCTCGTCCTTGGAAGTCAGTCTTCAGAAACTGCTGATCTTTGTGGGAGGGCTTGTCGTCATTGCAGCAGTGAATATCTACTTTCATGTTGTTCGTTGATCCAGCCCGGTTCTCTTCGGGGACTCTGTCTCTGTTCTTATAGTATTTCGGATTGCGGCCTGCCCTGACGCTCGCTTCATATATGCAACCACGGAGCCTATTGGCCAGGTCTGGGCCAGGGACGGGGCTTTCCTGGACACAATAAACGAGGCATGAAGATACATATCTTGATTCAAATTGCTTCAGGAGTCATCGTTGCATACTTCGCATACTGTTGCCTTCTTTTCCTGTTCCAACGAAATATTCTGTTTCCTCGCAGTAAGCTCCGGGCACCTTCGGGAGCCACAGAGAACATTTCAGGCTTGGAAGAGATCTGGTTAGACACAGATTACGGAAAAGTCGAGGCATGGTTTATCCCGCCGGCATCGAACCGCCGTGCAAGCCCTGCACCTGCGGTTATCTTCGCCCATGGCAATGGGGAGTTGATTGACTTCTGGCCCGAAGAACTAAAAAAATTCTCATCGTTTGGGATAGGGGTTTTACTCGTTGAGTATCCGGGTTATGGACGCTCGGAGGGCAGCCCGTCCCAGAAAAGCATTACTGAAGCGTTTGTTGCAGCTTACGATACGCTTGTTGCAAGAAAGGATGTAGACCCATCGAAAATCGTTCTGTTCGGGCGGTCCCTGGGCGGTGGTGCGGTTTGCGCACTCGCCACAGAGCGACGTTCGGCAGCGCTCATCCTCCAGTCCACGTTTACCAGCGTCCGGTCACTCGCATCGAGTTACCTTGCTCCCGGCTTTATGGTCCTGGATCCATTTGACAATATGGCAGTCGTCCGCTCCTACTCCGGTTCGGTTCTTGTAGTCCACGGAAGGAACGACAACTTGATTCCTTATAAGCATGGAGTTGCTCTCTGCGAGGCAGCCCCGGCAGCGGTAATGCTTAGCTATGACTGTGGTCACAACGATTGTCCACCAAGATGGGACACATTCTGGCGAGACCTGGAACTGTTTCTTGTCGAGGCTGGAATCATTCGGGCAAGATCATAGACGCTATACCTCGGAAGGTCATAAATGGCGGTTTTCTCGGTGAGTCATGAGCATCAAGAGCAA
>MAXP01000317.1:26398-26586 GCA_001751085.1 Desulfobacterales bacterium C00003060
CGGCTATTGATGTTCATGGCCGGCGAAAAAGTGTCATTTGTGGCCTTTCGAGGTATAAACATGCCCTCGAAATATTTCTCCGGATACGAAGTCATTTCCTCAAATAACATGACTCATGGCCTGACCTCACAATACCCTTCCCAGACCTGATCCATCCATTCTTCGATCTGGTCTCTGTAATCATCCAA
>MAXP01000318.1 GCA_001751085.1 Desulfobacterales bacterium C00003060
ATTTGGGGGAGTCCACTTGTGGAAGCGGGTCTGGGGTCAAGGGTCAAGGCAGCAGAATCATGATTTTTCTTTGAGCCTTCAGCTTTGAGCTTTCAACCTTGAGCTTTGAGCCTTGAACTTTCAACCTTGAGCTTGCTTGGAACCCGTAACCCGCTGTTTTTCGCTGCGAGGCTATGTTGAACCCCAAAATCTTTTTCCTAAGGACTATATATCTTATCTTCTAATGACCTCAAGCGCGTAAAGATGTCTGCGGTGACGACCTGTTCTCTCTTAATTCGCTCCATCTCCTGGGCGACCTTTCCCACCTGAAAGGTAAGCTGATCAATCCTCGTGTTTGTCCCATCAATCCTCGAAGTTAGCTCCGTGTTCACCTTGTCAATCCTTGTGGTTAAACCCGTATTCACCTTGTCAATCCTCGAAGTTAGCTCCGTGTTCATCTTGTCAATCCTTGTGGTTAGGTCCATGTTCACCTTGTCAATCTTTGTTGTTAGCTCAGCCCTCAAACCATCGATCCTGTCGGTTAGCTTCATTCCTAAATCATCGACCTTCTTGTTTGTTTCATCCAGCCTTGCATTTGTTTCATCAATACGCCGGCTTTGGTCAAGCAGATGCCCGTTCATATCAGAAATCCGCTTTTCTATTGCATCAAGCCTCACATCCATCTTTGCTTGGTTGCCCTTTATGGCCTCAAGTTCAGGCAGGATAATCTTCTTTATGGCACCCACTACGCCTTCTTTGTCCATAAAATCTCCCTCCGCATTTTAGGTAATTGACCATAGATTCATTGAGCTGCAAAACTGATCATACTGTGCCCTTAATACTTTGATAATAGAAAAGGCAAGATAAATCAACAAGTTGTCGTTGCGCCCAACAATTCGTAACTCATTGAACAACAAGGGGTATTTATAAAATCAAAGTATTAGTTGTACATCCCCTCTTTCCTTTTCTGAAAAGCCCAACAAGGAAACCTCCAATTCAAGCCGGACACCGAACTTCTCGAACACACTCCTGCGCACCAATCTGATGAGCTGGATAAAATGATCAGACGACGCCTGGCCGGCATTAACCAAGAAGTTGCCGTGGATGGTGGAAACCAACGCATCACCGATCCTTGCCCCCTTCAGCCCTGCCCTTTCAATTAGAACGCCAGCAACCTGTTCGGGAGGATTTCGGAAGAAACTTCCTGCGGTGCGGACACGTTGCGGTTGCAGTTTTTTCCGGCGGGCAATCTGTGCACGTGCTTTTTCCCACCAAAGCTTGCCATCACCTTCTTCGCAGTAGAAGGCAACGCGGGTCACGATACCAGGTTCTTGTTGAAGAATGCTAGTGCGGTATCCAAAACCCATTTCTTGTGAACTTCGAACTTTCAAACTACCTGTGGCTGGGTCCAAAAGTTCGACCCAGGCTATCTTTTGAGATATTTCACCATTGCTTGTACCCGCATTCATATAAACTGCACCGCCACAAGTACCGGGAATGCCAGCGCAAAAGGAGAGGTCAAGAAACCCGCCCTTGCATGCATGTTTCACAAGCTCGAAAAGCAAAGAACCGGCTTCAGCGATGACAAGATCCCCTTTCACAACAAGATTTGAAGCACGGTTTGCCAGCCTGAGGACCAAACCTGATATGCCCCTGTCATGTATCAATATGTTCGAACCGCCTCCTAACCACACAACAGGCAAGTCATGTGCTTTTGCATATGAAAGCGCTTCTAATAATTCCCTTAGATTACAAGGCTGACAGAAATACTCTGCTGCACCTCCAACGCCTATGGTTGTGTACTGAGCAAGAGGCTTGTTCTTAGTCAATTTTACGGTCACCAATGCTCCAAAAATGACGTATAGTATTTCGGATTTGCGGCTCACGCCTTGAAAACAGCACAGATTGCGGCCTGCCCTGGCGCTCGCTTCATATATGCAACCACAGAGCCTATTGGCCAGGTCTGGGCCAGGGATTGCGGAGTTAAACTGCACATCATTTTAGCGTAATTTCACATGGTTACCAGAATGGGCGAGAGCTTCCTTACTGTGTTTCCTGCCAATGATAAACATGGACCTCGTATGAACAGAAATTATCTGTGAATATACCATTACTTACAGCTATCCGTCTATCATTTTCAAATAGAAGACTAATCATCGATGGCTTATCCGCCATGTCATTCCGGAATCGTACGCCTGCGTTGGGCTCCTTCTTCGTATTAACCGCAAACAGGTAATATGTGTCACCCTCTCTCATCAACTTGAAATCAATATCGCTGTTGTTGCAGATGACGTCACTGTCGTTGGCGTGTTGCGTGGAAAGAAGAACGGGTCTCAGGCGATCAATCTCACTGGCAATCTCCTTTATTTGCGGCCACCTGGTCCTATAATCTTTGTCATCGCGTATGTTGAAATAAGAATAGTAAATGAGCCCCTTGGCACCATGGTTGATGGCCAGATACGTCATGGCCCGCATCTCATCACGTGTAGGGGGCCGGCCTGTCCTGGCACGAAAATCACCCGGATAGTCTCTCCAGTTAAATATCTGAGGGACCAACCAAAGGGGTTTGCCAGCCTTTTTTGCCGCATCTGCCATCTGTGAAACCAAGGTGATGGGGTTGTTCTTTATTGGGTATGGGTCTACTCCAACTATGTCCGTTGTGTGGGCTTCGGCTACCAGCCAATTCGTGTTCCAATGGACGGACCAAACCGGATGATTGGAATCAAGGTCCCTAACGACCTTATATCGCTTTTGCAATTCGGAAAGACGTTCCGGCGCTAGCTCGTCGTTCATGTACCAGCTTATGATTGCTGGATGATTCTTAAAGGTATTGACCTTGTGTGTTATGGTGTCGATATCCTTCTGGCCATGACCAACATAGTCCTTGAGGGAAAATATGAGCATCAGATCTCGTGATTGAACTTGATCCAGGTAACCTTGGATTTGTTGCACACTGGCGCTTGTGCCGCACTCATTGACACCATAGTTCAAAAGTGTATCAAAAGGACTATCGGCAATTTCATCCAACTGGCCGGCATAGCGACCGTTTGTGCATTGGACTACATATAGCCCTATTGGAAAAAATGGCTTTCCATTGAGAATAAAGCGGTTGTGGCTGTCCACATAGGAGATGTTGTCTGCCCAGGCCTGGCTACAGACGAGCAGTATTGCCAAAAGCAACGGAGAAATAAATCTGGGCTGAAAACTTAAGGACAAATTCGAACCCATGTGACAATTCAGGTCGTTCAAAGACTAATTTCTGTGTAGATTTACATGTCTTGTTGCAATAGCCATTCCCAAAGGGGAACAAAAGTGATCTTTCGTCCCTGATCTTTCAACTCGTGTCTAACATCCAACGTAATAACTATCCCTTCTTTGAGATCAAACTCATGCATGGCTGCATTGAGGGCTGACAGTTCCCTTTTCTTTGTTTTATCGTCTTCCGGATTTGCGCACACCTGAATGGCGCTTTCAATCTTCATCCCTTTTCGAACTAGAAAGTCAACCTCTTTTCCCCGCTTATCCTTCCAGTAGTATATTTCTCGATCGTGGCGTTTCAACTCAAGAAAAACAGCATTTTCCATAAGGCGGCCCATATCTTGTGAAAACCTGAAAGCCACGGCATTTCTCAGACCATTATCAATTGCATAGACTTTCCTGGGATTTACCAATTGCTTTTTCATGGAATGATCAAAAAAATACAGTTGATAGATCAAAAAGGCGTTTTCGAGATAACTCAGATATTCTCCTATGGTGTTCAATCCAAACCCAAAGGTCCCACGCAACGAACGAAACGAAGTCAGAGAAGAAACATTGGTCATGAGGTATCCGGCCAGATCCTTTATCCTTCCAGGGTGGCATCCGTACCGATTGACAATATCTTTATAGATAATATCTTGAAAGTACTGATTTAATAGCCGCCTTCTCATGCTCTGGCGATGGACTATGAGTTCCGGAAAGCCCCCGTCTTTCAGATATTCAAAGAGCAGACCGCTTATTCTGTTTCTCATGTCCTGCGGAACAAGATCAGTATCGTTAACCCGAATACCGGAAAACTGAAGAATTTCCCTAAAACCTAGCGGATAAATAGTGCTTGTCACATTCCGGCCAGTCAGCAATGTGGCATATTCCTGACTAAGAAGTCGGGCAGATGAACTGGTCGCAAAGAAATTGATCGCCTGCTTCAAATCATACTTCTTCCGTACCCATTTTTCCCATCGATCCTTTTCCTGAACCTCATCCAGAAAAAGATACACCTGGCCTTCAGGTGAAAGATGAGACTGATAGGCATTGAAAATCTCATCAAGAGAAAAATGGGCCAGGGCTTCATCTTCAAAATTTACAAGGAGGATTTGACGCGGGGTGATACCCTTCTCAATCAGAAGCCACTCAATGATTTGATAAAAAAGGGTGGACTTGCCGCCCCGCCGCACTCCTGTCAAAATCTTCACTTCTCGCGGTTCTATCAGGGCTATGAGATCGCGTGTATATTCTCTCTTTTTCCCTGTTAATTCGGGAGCTACCCTTCCGGTGCTCCACCAGAGATTCCATTCCGACAATATGCCCACAAGTTCATTCATAGGGCGATACCTATCATGATCGATTCAATAAATCAAGTATTTGAACTGCCGTCGATTCGCTTTTGCAACTTCTGGACATAGACGGGGGCCTTGCACTGCATGATGGCTCAGGCACAAATATCATAGGAGTTACATTGATCCCTTGGGCGGCTCAAACATTATAACCCGAGGGCTCTGCAACCATCATACCTCGAAAGCCCACAAATGACACTTTTTCGCCGGCCATGAACATCAATAGCCGCGTCGCTCAGGCTTGCAATAGCCTGCTATTCCGCGCCTTGCTCTTGATGCTCATGACTCACCGAAAAAATCACCATTTATGACCTTCCGAGGTATATCTTTAGACTCTTGCTACCGGAATGAAATGATTCATTATCTGAAAAGCAATGCGTTGACAATTTACTCCACCATCCGGTTGACCAACCAATCCCATCTTCAAACCAAGGATTTGTCACAAGATTCTTTGGGATTTGGGCACGCGCTGTTCCACTTATCAGAAACATCCCAAATAGGAACAGCGAGATACTCTGTATCTTAACGGACCTCATTGATGGCATGATTGGATAGTATGAGCTTGGAATTTGAAGGTGTATGGCAAGGTTCTATAGCTTTTCAGAAAAATACTTGCAAATTTGCGGGATGAATCGTTCTGGTAACCATGTGAAATCACGCTAAAATGATGTGCAGTTTAACTCCGCAATCCCTGGCCCAGACCTGGCCAATAGGCTCTGTGGTTGCATATATGAAGCGAGCGCCAGGGCAGGCCGAACTCCGAAATACTATAGGTTCTAATAAAGATGCGACCCAGAGCATGCTGAAGAAAATAGGTATCCCCAAAAATCCCTAAGGATTGTAACATGTGTTTCGATGGGTGTAACATGTGTTTCGATGGGTGACCCAAAAGCTGCGGTGGCGATGAAACAACCACCCCCGCCCCCGCCCCCATTTGTATCAGTACTACCAGCCCAATGATAGACATGGACCTCATAAGGGCCAAAATCATCTGTGAAACCATCATTATTGGCAGATACTTGTCTATTTCCTTCGAACAGGATGTTAACTGCTGCCGGTTTGCGCGCAAGGTTAATCCGGAATGATACCGCGGCGATGGTGTCCTTCTTGGTATTGACCGCCAGCAAATAATACGTGTTGCCATCTCTCATCAATTTAAGGTCAATATCAGCATTGTCGCAGACAATGTCGTTGTAGTTGGTCTGGTCTATGGAAAGAAGAACAGGTCTCAAGTAATCAATCTCTCTGGCGATCCCCTTGATTTCTTTCCATCTGGTCTCATAATCCGCATCATTCCGAATATCGAAATAGGAATAGTAGATGAGGCCCTTGGCACCATGGTTGATGGCCAGATAGCTCATGGCTCGCATCTCCTCCCGTGTGGGTGGCCTCCCTGTACTGGCACGAGGATCATCCGGATAGTCACGCCAGTCGAATATCTGAGGGACTAACCAAAGAGGTTTACGAGCCTCTTCAGCCGCATCAGCCATCTGAGAAACCAGAGTGATGGGGCTGTTGTCTATTGGGTAGGGGTCCACTCCCACTATGTCCGTGGTGTGGGCTTCCTTTATCAGCCAATCTGTGTTCCAATGCACTGACCAAACAGGGTGGTTTTCATCCAGTTCTCTTGCCTTCTGATAAAGGGCTTCCAATTCGGGTAAATATTCCAGACCGCACTCATCATTCATGTACCAGCTTATGATTGCCGGATGATTCTTAAAGGTGTTCATCTTGTGTGTTATTGTATCAATATCCTCCTGGCCGTGGCCAATATAGTCCTTCAGGGAAAATATCAGTTTCAGATTTCGTGCTTGCAGTTGATTCAAGTAATCAGTGATCTCAGCGTCAGTGCCATTGTTGATGTTGTAGTTCATCAACGTATCAAAGGGACTATCCCTATCCGCTATTTCATTCAACTGGGACGTATCAGACAAATATTGAACCACATAAAGACCCAGCGGGAAAAACGGCTTTCCGTCAAGGATAAAGCGGTTATAGCGATCGATGTAGGATGTAAGGCGGGCAAGATCATCCTGGGATAGCTTCTCTATGCGGTAAGTACTCTCCGCCAACAGCTTGGCATCCATTGCCTCATATAGAGCTATACTCAAATCATAATCACCTGGTTCCGTATCCGACGAAATATCTAAGTCCACACAAAAACTCTTTGATGAGATAGGCTTGACATCTTTCTGTGCAACACTGCCTCCAACCTCGTTCCGAAGCTCTACCCTAAGCTCCAATTCATTCAAGGTCCAACCGTGCTCTTCAGGATTCAACATGATTTCTACTCTTATTTCAGGAGACAATGCCCCCGGCAAAATCTTGCCCCCGTAGTTCGGGTGTAAAACAAAGGCACGCATGAGATCTTTTGCGTATTTCTTCGCAATTGCATCATCAAACCACGCTGTTCCGGTTGATCCTTTGAGCAAACCCAGAAAAACAGATGCGCTTGTTGCCTCTTCCGGAATTTTCACACCTCCAAGACCAGTATATTGCCAATCCTGGGTCCCTATAAGTTTTTCGGCATTCCATTCTCCACCTAACCACCCACTTGGACCAGACCATTCAATGAATATCTGGGCTCCGGGAGCGGTTACATCCTCTGTCTTAATCCATGTGCCAATACTATAAGACTCACCCGCGGTCACTTTGATTCCTTGGCCAACCCAGACACAATCACCTGCCGGCTTTTCAAGCGTTATCCTCAGACTCTTGCTGCCGGAATGAAACGAATTATTGTCTGAAAAACAATGGGCCTGTGAATTGCTCCACCATGGCGAGCCAATCCCATCCTCAAATCCTGGATTTGTCAAAAGATTTTCATATGTCTGAGCATATGAGATTCCACTGATCAACAACATTGAAAAGAAAAACAGTAACATACTTTCTATTCTAAAATATCTCATCATTCACCGCCGGCATGGCCTATTCATCAGGCACGGAGAAAGCAAAGAATATCTCTGAGGCCTTGCCTTCACCGCGTATCCACACTATCTTGTTTCCGCTGATGCGGGGATATCTGTCATCAAGGTCATTATCGGTAATCTGTTCATAGACCTTGAGACCAGTATCGTACAAAAATATTTCCCTGTCTCTGTAGTCATATCGGGCCAAGACCGTCAGATTTCCATCTGTCTGGGGACTGTTCTCCCAGACAAAGTCCTGAGGCGCCTCAACAGTTGTTCCTGTACCCAGATCATGGATAAATATAGTGGCACCAAGCTCCTCATCAGTCTGAACCCAGATAACAGCCTCACTACTGATTCGAGGCCCGCTGTCATCCAGGGCATCCATAGTCAGTTGTTCGGTCACTCCTGTTGCGATGTCATAAAGCATGATCTCGCCGGGCTCAACAGAGTCTGTGACCTTGTGTGACGTCCAGACTACCACACCATTTGCAATCTGAGGGGGAGAATCAACATTATCGTCGTCTGTGACCCGTGTTGTTTCTCCGCTCAATATGTCATACACGAAAATCTCGCCACCAGAATGGCTATATCCCAACCAGACCACATAATTGCCATCAGTTTGAGGCGAGATGTCATCGTAGTCATTGTGAGTAATAAAGATAGGACTTCCTTTGGTGGCCGTGTCGCAAAGGAAGATCTCCCAGTCACCGTCAGCGTGCCCCTGCCAGACCAAATAGTCACCTTTGATCTGAGGAAAGCTGTCTTCATACGAGTTCTTCGTAATCTGTCCAGTCTGCCAATCAATTCCATTCCCAGGTTCAGGGTTTGTCGCAGAATCATCGGAAGATCCGGAGCATGCCATTCCACCGGCTATCAGCGCTGTGAAGAGGAATAGCCAAATAATAGTTCGTGCTTTGGAGAATCTCATAGTTTCCTCCAGCCCTATCTATAGTACTTCGGAGTTCGGAGCTAAGCTGCACATCATTTTAGCGTAATTTCACATGGTTATCAGGGCCATTCATCCCGAAAATTTGCAAGTCTTTTTCTGAACAGAAATAACACAGTACTCGTATTTGAGTCCAGAAATGCTAATATGGATCATCAATCAATCGGATAAGTTCCACCGTACGCGCCCATATCCTTACCATCGTCCCCGGCAAGTTCGGCCGGTGAACCGGTCTGCAATTCATAATCATCGACACTCATGTTTCTGAATAGCGGATTTGCCATAATATCGTTTGGGTAATCCAATACGACCCGTCTGGGGTCGTATTCCCAGTGCGCTCCGCAACCGCCGTATTGCTGATTTGCACATTGCATATTAAGATTAGGCCATCCGCAATCAGGCGTGCCGTTCCAGCCACAGTTGGAATACAATAGATTATAGTCCCGTTCTTCCGAACCTTGTGTATTAGTAAAGCAGGCCCTCAGACCGGCCCTTTGATTGTAGGCACAGATATTATTTCTTATAAAGAGTTTTCCTGGAGGGATGCCTTCAGGGGAGTCGTTAACCGCGCCGGAAAGGCTATCATAGATGATGCCGCCCCCCAAGTTCTCCGTTGCATTTCCGTTGCTAACCACGGTGTTATTCCTAATGGAAGTAACATGGGGATCAAATTCATCCTGCCAACCAAATCTGATGCCACCTCTACGGTTGTCATACACCAGATTATTTTGGATGGTACCGGAGGCATGCCTCACATCAATACCACCTCCGTAGTTACTCATACCATTGTTATGGACCTTGTTCTGTCTGATAGTGAGGATGGCAGAGCCCATGCTTCCAGAGAAGCCACCACCATCCGCCACATCAGTTCCGGTATGTATTCCGCCACGAACATTGTCATAGATGTCATTTTTCGTGATTAGAAGGTCACAGGAATTTTGTATACCAATACCTCCCCTACTATTTTGATAAATATCGTTCTGGGTAATGGTCACCACCCCTGTAATGGGATCTCTTACGGCTATTCCGGCATAGGAATTACCGTAGATGTTGTTACCTGTAATAGTTACAGATTGAGAACTAGCATCTCCGTCAACCTTCGAATTTGTGGAAACATAAAAGACGATCCCAGCATAGTTACTGTAGATATCATTATTATCTCCAATGGCTAGATTTGAAGCACCTCCTATATTAATGCCGGCCTCACCACCATGATTATGGATATCGTTGTTTTTGATATGGGGGCTGACTGAGCTTGTATCGATAAGAACAATCCCTGCGTCTGAGTTGTTAGAGATGTTATTATTCTCAATGCTAACCTGGTCTATGTCCTCCAGCCTGATGCCTGACCTTGCATTGTAAGAAATGGTATTACTGTCGCCAGCGGCGCTCCCGCCGATTGCAACTTGAATATTATTGCTTTTAGAACCACGCAAGCGTATACCAGCCCTTCGATTGCCCTGACCGTTACCCCCTATGGTATTTCCCCTAATCGTGACGGAAGACCCGGACTCCAGTTCGTCGCGCCGTATTTCGCTAACACCTATACCAACCTCAAAGTTACCGTAGATGTTACACCCCGTGATGCTCGGAGAAACAACCCCATTCAATCTGATTCCGCCACCGAAGTTGCTGTCATGGACGTCACAGCTCTCGATAGAGGCAGTAATTCCTGCCTCTGAACCATTCAAGAGAATACCGCCGCCCAGGCCGCTATTTGTTATGTCAAACCCTCTGAGGGTGCAGGTAATTGACCCTGAAAAAGTCACAACAGCCGTAAATTCAGCACTTGAGGCAAAACTTATCTTGGGTGTCTCACCCGGAGCACCTTCCACATCCACCCTGTCTTTCATGGTGATAGCCTCGGCATAGGTCCCTGCCGCTACGATGACTTTGGCTACCTCACCCAGCTCAAGATTATCGCTGGCGTAATCTATGGCAGTCTGGATGGATGTGGCCGCTGTGTCCCATGTGTCATACGGGGGCGTATTGCTGCCGCTCTTTGAAACATAACATGTGCCACTCCATTTCGGCTGGGTAACCGTAAAAGTATGGTCCTTGGTAGGATCTCCCGTCGCATCGGCTGTGCCGTCATTGAAATGGAACGTGTAGTTTAAGGTCCCGTCACCAGCATAATCAATATTTGTGGAATAGCTGTAATCCACACCTGACGTGTAATCGCTCCCGCCCAGAGTCGTCATGTCAAACTTTTCGGTCTCTTCATAATCTCCCGTGTCATTCAGATCAACC
>MAXP01000319.1 GCA_001751085.1 Desulfobacterales bacterium C00003060
TGGCTACGTTACTCCCATTTGTGATACCGGTCCACCAGTGGAGAAGGGTGGTAGGATCATCCTTGCCGACAATAACTTCGTTGGCAGCGAGGGTGCCCGGTACCCTTTTCATCCAGTATTCGATGGAGAAGCTGTTTGTTGCGCCCCAGTCAAAGGAAAGATCTGCCGGCACATCTATTCCCGTGATGCTCCCGTCGAACGCTTGTCCTCCGTTCACCCTTCCAATGGTGGGCGCGGGGCACGCATAAGCGCATGTCCCATCATTTCCGTTAATGACGTCAGCGTATGAGTTGCCGAGAGCTTCGTTCAGCGTCCAGTATGAGATCATGTCCGCCGGGCAATCGGCTTCAGCCACTGTGATAGTAAAGGTCTGGGACGCGTCTGGCAGCTCTCCATTGCTGGCCACAACAGTGACATCAAAGGGGCCCGCGGTATCTGGCGTCCATTCAATTACGCCGGTATCTTCGTCAATGGTCATGAGAGTCGGAGGATTGGTCAGAGCATAGGTCGGCGCCGGGTTGCCCGCGGCATTCACGTCATAGGTGTAGGGAATCCCTACGGTTGCTGTGGTAACTGGACTTGAAGTTATTATTGGAGCCGTCTGGGCACACACTGGCAGGAAGTCATCCAGAGTAGCTAACCATACACCTGCCATCTTCTCGTACCCGGTCGTGTTAGGATGGACTAAATCCTCCATATCATCCGGATATGTCAAGGCCGTCTCCTGGTCAACAATGATTATTTTGTCACCATTGGCAATGCGGCTCTCAGCTAGTTGCTGGATGTTGTCATTAAAGTCTGTTGTTGTCTGGCTGTACGTGCTCCGGTTGATGATGCGGGCCAGGATAACGGTGATATCCTCACCGTAGCTATCAATTTCATCGAGGATATCTTCGACGTCATCGGGACTGGTATCCAGGCCATTGGTCCCGATGTGAAGGAGCACAACATCGGCAGGCTTCTCTTGAAGCCAGCCATAAACAGCGATTGCCACTCCATCATCCGTCCAACCGCCGTGACCTTCGTGATCATAGTCAAAACCGGGTACTGCTAATTGGCCAGATATAAGACCTCCTACGAAATCAACATCATAGCCTCTATCTATTAAGTCTAAATATAGTTTCTGGCGGTATCCCACCATGTAGTTCTGATCTGTGATGGCTTCATTATAGCCTAAGGTAATGGAATCGCCGAGAGGCATGATTTTGATTTGGGTACCACAGCCGCAATAGCCCCATCTCAGACCGATCGAGCCGTCGTGATAATGTTGTGAAATTTCCGTATCAGCGAGCGCCCTATCATAAAGAGCGACCTCGTCCAAAGTGCCGTCAAAGTGATAGTATGGGCTTAAGTTTAACCACCCTATGTTCAACGCAGCCGTTGTAGAATCAAATCCCGCTGAGTAGGTTCCGGGTGTCGAAGCCTCTTGGATGCCATCGACATAGAGGCGAATTTCGCCTTCTTCGGCATCTCTTACCGCTACAACGTGATGCCATGCCCCGTCTGTCACGGGTGTGGTTCCGGTGGCCGCATGACTGGTTCCTACCGTATCTCCTAAGGCAAAAATGGCTACGTTACTCCCATTTGTGATACCAGTCCACCAGTGGAGAAGGGAGGTAGAATCATTCCTGCCAACAATAACTTCGTTGCCGGCAAGGGTGCCCGGTACCCTTTTCATCCAGTATTCGATGGAGAAGCTGTTTGTTGCGTTCCAGTCAAAGGAGGGATCTGCCGGCACATCTATTCCCATGGTGCTCCCATTGAACGCTTGTCCTCCGCCAATCCTTCCGATGGTCGGGGTAGGGCACGCAGCAGCCCATACGCCGTCATTCACATAGTAATAGTCGTCGTATATGGCACCGCTGGTCTCATCGAGCTTCCAGTAGGATATCATGCCGTCGGGACACACAGCCCGTGCTGAACTTGGTAACATGGCAACAAAAACCAGCGTACTCAATACTAAGAATGCAAACAAACGGATTAAAACAGTGTGGCGACTCATATCTTGTTTCCCAAAGCAGTCGAAAATCTATATATAGTATTTCGGATTGGGGATTTGCGGCTCACGCCTTGAAAACAGCACGGATTGCGGAGTTAAGCTGCACATCATTTTAGCGTAACTTCACATGGTTATCAGGACCACTCATCCCGCAAATTTGCAAGTATTTTTCTGAAAAGCTATAGATATAGTCCTTAAGAAAAACATTTTGGGGTTCAACATAGCCTCGTAGCGAAAAACAGCGGGTTACGGGTTCCAAGCAAGCTGAAAGCTCAAGGCTCAAAGAAAAACCATGATTCTGCTGCTTTCAGCTTTGAGCCTTCCATTAGCAACAACAAAGTTAGGTCTTACTGAGCCTTTACTGTACCCCAAAAACATTATCTTGAAATCTATGGGACCTTACTTTAAACAAATAATGGCATAATGCGGGTTGTCTGTCAAGTCCACGATGGACACTCCAGCGTTGAAGCACGAACCAAACGAATAGGGGGCTCCTTAGCGTTATGTAGTGCCTGAACGAAAATGACCAAAATTGCAATTTCCCTGTCATTGCGAGGGTGGTACGACCGAAGTAATCTGCTGAAAATACGCCCCGCCCTTCTTAGGCAAACATTCAGACTGTATTACTACGATTATGAGTGTGCCAACCTGACAAAGTCAAACTCCGGTAGTCCATGCAAAACAGTAGATGTAAGCTTTATGCAATAAGATTAACGAGATAACAAGTTACCTTGTATCATCTCAATAACCTGAGCCGACAGGCGGACTCCGTTTCAGGAGATTTCCCCGAACTTTTTGAGAAGTCACGTTGCCTTTCATGGTGACATGAAGCACCGGTTCCCATGAAATCAAGGGTTTGTGATTGTTGCCACGACAAGATCTGGTGACATTCGTCGTTTTGTAGGAACTACCAAAAATCCTTTCCTTCCAACAACAGAAAGTCCAATGAGCCCGGCCCCAAGGAGCAGCATTGTGGCCGGTTCGGAAACTTCGCCCTTAACAACATCATTAGCGCGCGTGATAGTCGATTGGTGACCTAATTCGGAGACGTCACGCAAGTCGCAATCCATGGCGAATCTCACAGAGACGTCTGTATTAGGATCACTCCTGTTTCCAATAGACCATTCTCCTGTAGCCAATGGATCAGCCATACCATTGTACGCCACATCTTGAGCCTGACGATAGACCTGACTGTTCGGGGCAGAGGAGACTCTAATTTGGGAACTATCTACATGGTAATAGGAAACGGCTCCGGCTTTATCTGATCCTTGGCCTTTGTTGGGGGCATTGGTATCCACGACGAGTTCATATCTCCAAGCATTCCCGCATAGATCAAAGCTATCTTCTGTATAGGATGCGGTTTCTGTTGGATTCCATCCGTTAGTGCTGACAAAAAGGTTGTCAAATTCCCTCTGATACTGACCAATAATGCTTAGGCTGGTATCTGTATCAGCATACATAACGTCACTATTAAATGTCTGGCTGAGCTCGAAGAAATAATCATGACTGATTTGATCCCTGTCTGACCAGTAGGGTGTAGTCCCTGCCCACCAGTAGATATCGGAGATAGTGATTGCATTTGCATTCATGGCGCCCGTAAACAAAAAGATAGACAAGATTGAGAATAACATAATTTTCAAGAAGCTTTTCAATATTCCTATCCTTACTCCCCTTTAAAAATCTGGCAAATGTTATAGTCCTTAAGAAAAAGATTTTGGGGTCAACATAGCTTCGTAGCGAAAAACAGCGGGTTACGGGTTCCAAGCAAGCTCAAAGCTGAAAGCTGAAGGCTCAAAGAAAAACCATGATTCTGCTGCTTTGAGCTTTCAGCTTTGAGCCTTCCATTAGCAACAACAGAGTCAGGTCTTACTGAGCCTTTACTGTACCCCAAAAACATTATCTTGAAATCTATAGTGAATGTTAAACTGTTTCTGAAGCAATGTATGTGCCGGAATTAGAAGAGAGACTGGAAGAAATGTGAAAAAGCCTTCTTTGCTTTTAATATCAATGAATTAACAAATTCCCTCGATCTTGATTTCAACATATGAAATAGCCTGTTTTCGGAACTGAGATGATAGTGTATAGTTTCTTGCCAGTGATATATGTAATTTTTTATCAAAATGTAGAAAATGATTACATCCGTCTGTTGCCCACGCAAAGCAGGCTCCGTCGTAGTTATCGAAAGGACAGAAGGCCTCCTCTGTGCGAGAGGCATCCTGCCTCGAAAATCGTGAGTATGAGCCACTCCCACAATAATATATAGTATTTCGGATTTCAGATTGCGGATTACGGATTGTGGAGTTAAACTGCACATCATTTTAGCGTAATTTCACATGGTTACCAGAACGATTCATCCCGCAAATTTGCAAGTATTTTTCTGAAAAGCTATACCTCGAAAGGCCACAAATGACACTTTTTGGCTACCAACGTAAGGCGGGACAGCCTGTAAATTCGTAAGTTCTCAATAAGTTTGGGTAACAGTCACTGGATTCCGGCTTTCGCCGGAATGACGNNGACGATTCGGTCTAAGTGCCCGTCATTCCCGCGAACCCTGGATCAGAGTCCAGGGCAGGCACAGGAATCCAGTGGATGGTCACAAAACATGATTTACCCAGAGTTATTGAGAAGTTACACCGCACAGGTCCAAAATTTGCGAGCTTGCGGGGTTAGGGTTAGCACTCACTTTTGCGGTTCAACTCCGGTCCGCACACAGCGTAATACGCCTCAGGTGGAATCGCCACAGGTTTGACGTCAGCAAGAATTAGAGTGACGAAGTCCAAATAATATGTTATAAATTTTTGATAACCTGGTCAGTAGTGAGTTGTCGCAACCTATTGAAATTATTGACACTAAAAAACGGGGCATGAAATTGCCAGAATCAATGATTGCAAGCACTTAGGGAACTAAACTTTGCAGATTGGAGAGAACTCACTACTGTCCAGTGATAACGGTCCTTTCAAAGGAGTAGAAAACAATCATGATAAAGGGGCGCATCGCAGGAACGGGGTCAACAACCCCCAAAAGGATCCTAACGAATAAGGACCTTGAAAACATCGTTGATACGAGCGATGAATGGATTACACGTCGGACCGGCATTAAAGAACGCCGCATCTCTTCAAGTGGCCAAGATGAAAACACCTCGGACCTGGCCACAAAGGCATCATTAAAGGCCCTGGAGATGGCGGGCATTTCGCCCGAAGACCTGGATATGATCGTGGTTGGCACGGTGACACCGGATCGTCAGTTTCCTTCGGCAGCCTGTCTTGTGCAAAAGGCACTCAAGGCAAGCAAGGCCGTGGCCTTTGACGTGTCTGCCGGATGTTCTGGCTTTCTATATGCCCTGTTTGTTGCAGACAATGCCATCGCGACCGGTAACTCCAGGAAGGCTTTGGTGATTGGTGCGGAACGTCTTTCATCCATCACAAACTGGGAGGATCGAAGCACCTGCGTATTGTTGGGCGACGGAGCGGGTGCGGTAGTCCTCACTCCCACCACAGGCCCTGATGGGATTCTTTCTACCCATTTGCAATCGGACGGGAATTTCTGGAACCTCCTCTATTCCTATGACGAGGCATCCAAGATTCCTGAGATCCTCGACACGATTGAGGGAAAGCCTTTTTCTCTAAGAATGGAGGGAAATCGGCTTTTCAAGAAAGCTGTTGTCTGTTTGTCGAATATTGCCGCGGCAGCCCTTGAACATCACGGCGTTTCAAGCACGGACATTAGATTGATGATCCCCCATCAGGCCAACATCCGAATCATCAAGGCCGTGGCGAAAAAGCTGTGCATACCGATGGACAAGGTCTACACAAACATCCAAAGATATGGGAATACCTCCTCTGCCACTATCCCGATTGCCCTTGACGAAGCCAACAGGGAAGGCTTGCTAAGGGCTGGCGACTATGTGCTTTTGGTTACTTTTGGGGCAGGCTTGACCTGGGGGGCATCTGTAGTAAACTGGTCCTCCTAAAAAAACCGTAACCGTTCACGGTTTCAAAGGTTCAGGGGTTCAGGGTTCACCAAAAATCTGTCTGCCGTGACTCCGGCACAGGCAGGTCTGAACCGTCCCGCCTGCCTCGCACGCTTGGCGAGCGGGCAGGTGTTATTCATATCCCTCTTCAATAATGATCTCGCTATCTCCGCGCAACTGAGCCAGCAATTCCCCTATGGCCTTCTGACGTTTCTGGAGCAAAAGCCTTGAGACTGTTTCCGGTCTCTTATCCTCAAATTCTTTTTGATCAGCCTCTTGTCGATCTTTGAACTGGAGCACATAATACCCTTGCTTCCCTTTGATCACAGTATCCGGCAAGGGCCTCGATGGACTTAACAAATAGGCCGTCTCCTGGATTTCTTGCTCCAAACCTATCTCCGGGATCACCCCGGACCGCTCAAAAAAACCGGTGCTTTTTGCCTTCAATTTTCGGCTCGCAGCAGCATCTTGGAATCCGGTCCCCCCTTTTAGGGCACTCAGAAACTCCTCAGCATCCTTTTTGGCCAGATCGTCTTTTCTGGCCTTAATCAGGTCTTGCCCGACATTTTTTTCCACTGTCTTCAGGTCAGGAATTCTGGCCGGTTCCTTGGAGATCAGTTTCAGTATATAGTATCCGTTTGATAGTTCAAAAGGCTCACTGACCTCGTTTTCATCAAGGGCAAAGGCTGTTTGAGCGAGTCTATTTCCCTCTTTGATCCCTTTAACAGGCCCGTGCTTGGAGAAGTACTCGGTTTCATGGACCTTGAGCTGATTGATTTTGGCCACATCAGATATGTTGCCGGCCCCGTAACAGGCCTCATGGACCTGCTCAGCCCGATCAAAGGCAAGTGTCCTGGCGGCATCTTTCACCAACTCGCTGCGAATCAGGTCTGCGACTTCCTCCAAGACCGGCTCTTTGGCTTCATGAATCGCCTCTACCCTGATGATGTGCCAGCCAAAAGGCGTCCTAACAGGCTCGCTGATTTCACCTGACTTCATAGCAAAGGCTGCATCCGAAAAGGGCTTAACCATGCGGTCTCCGGCAAAGAATCCCAGATCTCCACCCTTGTCTCGACTCCCAGGATCATCGGAATATTTCCGGGCCAGCCCGGCAAAGTCTGCGCCAGACCGTGCCTGCTCTAACACATCCAGAGCCTTTTTCCGAGCCTTATCGATCGCTTCAGGTTTGGCACCCTGCTTTACCTTAAACAGGATGTGACTCGCCCTGACCTCCTTGGGCTTGGCATAGTCTTTCTCGTTCAGATCAAAATGCGTCCGGACTTCATCTTCCGAAACACTGGCCTGGGCTTCAAATCCCTTGAAATCCAGAAGGAGGTACCTCACCTTGACCTTAGGAGGTATTTCATAGGCTTTCTTGTGCTTTGAGAAGTAGGTTTCGACTTCTTCCGGGGTCACCTTGATGTTGATGTACTCTGAAGGCTTGAACAAGACATAGTCAAGGCTCACTTTGTCCTTGAGCCACCTGTACATATCGAGTGCCTCGGCTTCTGATACCTTAATGCTCCCGAATACAAGGTTTTGAAGTTTGTCGATGAGGAACTCATTTTTCTGGTTTTTCTCAAACGCCTCTCGGGTCATCCGGTTATGCATCAAGACTCGGTCATATTGCTCCGGGTGAAAGCGACCGTTCCTTTGAAAGGCTGGTACCTGTTCAATTGCCCTGAGTATCTCTTCGTCAGTTACGCGGAGGTTCAGCCGAGTAGCCTCCTGGAGCAGAAGCCTGCGATTGATGAGCTGATCCAATACCTGCCTCTTGAGATTAAGCCTTTGCATAAGTTCTTCATCCAAGGCATCGCCGAACTGACTTCGATATCTCTCAAGCAACTGATTGTGGACACCGCGGAATTCCTCAAGTTCAATAGGCTCACCGTTCACAACCGCGATCCGGTTCCCTTTCTGGGACTGATAGCTCCCAACACCCCAGAATACAAAAACTACGACAATAACACCCAGGACTATTTTGATCAGCCAGGACTGGGCATATTTTCTCATCAAATAAAGCATTATGCTCTCACCTCGGGATTTTGGATTGCAACTTGCGGATTGGGAATTTTACTTAACCCCTTTGCAATCTAAGAAACTGGAGAAGTCCACCTGCCACAACCACATCTTTTTCTCTCCGATCCAAATCAACGCGTACCTCAAAGGTGCTGCCCTGGGTTGTATTCATAACATGAAGGACCCCGTTGCTTCTCAACAACCTTATTACACCTTCAATGACGAGCTCGTCGCCGGGCTGTATGTGCTCAAGATCTTTACCTGTCATAAAGGTCATGGGAAGAATGCCGAAATTAACGAGATTGGCCCTGTGGATTCGAGCAAAAGAGCAGGCTATGACCCCTTTGACCCCCAGGACCATTGGCGCTAAGGCCGCGTGTTCCCGGCTTGAACCCTGGCCATAGTTCCTGCCGGCCACAATGAATCCACCGTCTGTTTCCCTGGCTCTCTTGGAAAAACCAGGATCGCGGTGTGAAAACACGTATTCTGAAATAGCCGGGATGTTGGACCGGAGCGACATGATGTGGGCGCCTGCCGGCATAATGTCGTCTGTAGTAATGTCATCTCCCAGGCGAATCAACACCTCAGCCTTAAGGGTTTCAGGCATGGCCTGGCCCATTGGCAAGGGCTTAATGTTGGGGCCACGCAATACTTCCACAGCCTCAGGATGATCCGAGCAAGGCACAAAGAGGTGGTCAATCACCGGAAAAATCTCAGGCATGTGGACCTGTGGGGTTTGACCAAACGACCTCGGATCCGTGAGTTCACCCTTCAGGGCAGAGACAGCAGCCACTTGCGGACTGCACAGATAGAGCTTGGCGCTCTGGGTTCCGCTTCGCCCCTTGAAATTTCGATTAAAAGTCCTAAGGCTGACACCATCTGTTGGCGGAGATTGTCCGATGCCGATGCAGGGACCGCAGGCGCATTCAAGGATGCGGGCACCGGCCTTTATAATATAGTTCAGGGCACCGCTTTCGGCAAGTGCGGCCAGCACCTGTCTGGAGCCTGGCGCTATCACCAGGCTTGTTTTTGGATGGACGGATCTTCCTTTGAGGATAGCTGCCACGGTTGCCAGGTCCGTATAGGAAGAGTTGGTGCAACTGCCTATGACCACCTGATCCAGTTTCAGCCCGGCAATCTCCCTTACAGCACAGACCCGGTCCGGCATGTGGGGCTGGGCTGCCATAGGTTCCAGCTTGCCAAGGTCTATGGTAAGAACCTCAGCATAGGATGCATCAGGATCTGCAGAAAGGGGGCTGAAGTCCTTTTCCCTTCCCTGCGACTTCAAAAAGCGATAGGTGATTTCATCACATGGAAAAATGGAACTCGTGGCCCCTGTTTCTGCGCCCATGTTGGCAATTGTGGCCCGTTCGGGTACTGACAAGGTAGCCACCCCGGGACCGCCATATTCAAACAGCTTCCCAACGCCACCTTTTACCGAAACCCGCTGGAGCAGTTTGAGGATAACGTCCTTGGCTGTGACCCAGGGTGGGAGTTCCCCCTCAAGGCGAATCAGGACTACCTGCGGGCAGGTCATACGGAAGGCGTGCCCAGCCATTGCCATTGCAACGTCAAGGCCCCCGGCCCCTATAGCCAACATTCCGAGGCCCCCTCCTGTTGATGTATGGCTGTCAGAGCCCAGCAGGGTGTCACCCGGAACCCCAAATCGTTCCAAGTGAACCTGGTGACAGATCCCGTTGCCAGGGCCGGAGAAGATAACGCCGTACCTGGCTGCAAAGGACTGCAGAAACCTGTGATCATCACTGTTTTGAAAGCCCGCCTGGAAGGTATTGTGATCCACATAACTGACTGAGCGTTTGGTGGCAACCCGCGCTACATCAAGGGCCTCAAACTGCAGACATGCCATGGTTCCAGTGGCATCCTGGGTAAGGGTCTGGTCGATCGGAAGATCTATGGGCTCACCGGGCCTTGGCAAAGGCCTTATTCCGTGCGTCTCCAGGATCTTATCGAACAGTTTTTTGTCTGACACAGCGCCTCCACGGTCATACACAACTTGAAGAATGCCAAAACGATAATACTACTTGGGACAGTCATTGGCAGATCGTCTACGGATGAACTGTTTTCTCATAGCACCAAAGCATGCCTTCGTCAATTGCGGGGAGAGGTAATCGAAAGAAAGAAATCTATGACATCTCACAAAGTCCGTCTCGGCTGACAGCGAATTGATCTCCCTTCGAGTCCTTGAAAAGATTGACAATTGACAAATGCTGTTAATTGCTATAAAAAAAGGTAGGTGTTTACAGGTTCAGGGTTTCCATGAGCCCGTGAACCCGTGAACGGTTACGATATCTTGAGAGTCCACAGTTCGTAAGTTCTCAATAAGTTTGGGTAACAGTCACTGGATTCCGGCTTCCGCCGGAATGACAGAACTTTAGACTGTTCAGGTAGATATACCTCGGACGGCCACAAATGACACTTCTTCGCCGGCCATGAACATCAATAGCCGCGTTGCTCAGGCTTGCACCTGCTATTCCGCGCCTTCGCGCCTTGCTCTTGATGCTCATTGCTCACCGAAAAAAGCGCAATTTATAACCTTCCGAGGTATATTGTGGGATGAAATCATGAATGAGATAAAGTACAGACCTATTGGAATCATTCATTCTCCGTTCAAAGAACCCAAAGGAACACCCATACAACCCACAGGTTGTCAGGGTATCCATGGAACGGTTGAGGTATTCCCAGAATATGTTCAGGGCTTAAAGGATGTTGAGGGCTTTTCTCACATCATCCTGATATACCACTTTCATTTATCCAAAAAAACATCCTTAAGAGTGAAACCGTTTATGGATAACGAAGTGCGCGGAGTCTTTGCAATGCGAGGTCCAAGCAGACCTAACCCGATCGGCATCTCAGTAGTGCGTCTTGTCGGGGTTGAAGAGGAAATACTCCATATTCGAGATATAGACATAGTGGACGGGACCCCGCTTCTTGACATAAAACCTTATGTGCCGGAATTTGATGTGAGAGATGCGGAAAAGATCGGATGGCTTGAGAAAAAAGTGCATAGGATTTCAAAAACAAAAGATGATGGAAGATTTATAGAATGATCTGTGCGACTTCCGGGACAAAGCCCCACCTCAACGCAAAGTTCGTGAGTGCATCTATAGCTTTTCAGAAAAATACTTGCAAATTTGGGCATCCTTCATTTTGTGGTAAAAGTAGTTGACACTGTTATTGGAGCTAAAAATTGTAAA
>MAXP01000320.1 GCA_001751085.1 Desulfobacterales bacterium C00003060
ATACCGTATTTAGGGTTCCAGGGATTACGACCGCTCAATAAATTCATAACAATATGTTTCCGATTCGAATTGGCCACTGATTTCAGATCCGCAGTTGGTGACACTATGATGTCAACGGAAAAACAAGCACTTTCAAATATACCCCGGAGTTCTTCCATTGATAGCCCAGCGCCTGGTTGAGCATGGAATTCTGCCATAATATTCAGCTTTGTTTGTCTCCTGTCACGAAAATATATATTATTCTTAATGTAACTTAATATTTTGTAAACCGGCAATCGAGCGTTGTAAACGGCAATGGCAAGTGGTCCCCAAGCCACTCGCCCTTTGCTGGGTTCAGAGTCTATTAGTACTCCACCCGTCTTTTTACATATCCTGCATGATTCAACAACAACTGATTTCCAATCTTCAACATGGTGTAGTACTGAGGATTCAGTTACAAGATCAAATACCTTATCGGCAAATGGCAAGGTCACCGCATCAGCACAAACTACAACGGCCCCTGTATTTCTGCGTGCATTACGAAGATTATGTATAGAAACATCAAGCCCGACTTGCAAAAAGTTAAATTCTTTTAACCAACCTAAAACGTGGCCTGGACCACAACCCAAATCTAAATGGTACTTACTATCCGTAGCTTCATAAGAATCAATAATTCTTTTTGCAGAATTTCGGATTCGCAAAGCAATCTGAGGATCTTGTCGGCTATGTTGATAATGATTCGAGATAACCTGATATAATTCTATATTTGCCCCAAGAACAGAGATCTTTTCAGACTGACCGATCAGGTGCTCTTGCAGGGATGGAGTCCACATTACAGGAATAAAATCTTCTGTGATCGGGTAACGAGCACCACATTTTGTACAAAGAATGTGTTCCCTATGAAGGGGAACCGACATATCAAATTCGAAGCTTGCTTTTGTTAATTCGAGCTTATCACAATTACAGGTAGTACATTGCAATATAGGTAATAGCGTGTCCTTAAGTTGTTCGTATTCCACTTCCATGGTACGTTCCCTTGTTGGTGACTAAAGATTCTTTGTTGCAGTGATAGGCATCACTGAAAAATGTTTAGACGATTTACAAAATGAAAAAGCAACAACAGCTTCGAATCCAATAAGCAAGTCCAACGAAAGAGCACTCAAACTATATCTATTTGCTTGACTCTATTTTTTCAAAGCCTTATCGATGCAAGCTTTCAATTTCTCGGCTAAAACTCGAACAAAGGGTTCTACAAGCATTCCTGCTGGGTACACAGGTAATTCGTGGACTTCTAGACCTCCTGCTGCCAGTTTGTCCCATCCCACTTCTGGACCCTGAAATAGCGCATATTCGCTAACTGGTATGAAGTGGGTAATTCGTGCTGGGCAGGGCTTGGCAACATAGATACCTGCAGTCCGATCGTTGGCCTGCCTAAGCTGGGATAGTGTAAAATAGCACCCGTCATCTTGATGAGAAGCGTGGCCAGCTTTCGACATTATCATTTCAAGCCACACTTTTTTCCTTCTTTTTGCAACTTCCAGTTTCTCCGTTATGAATGTCAGTTTGTCATCAGAGAGCAACAAGTTGCGTAAATGAAACTCGCTTTTTTGGATGTAGTAGTAGATCTTCTGAATGAGTGATATACTTCCAACATTTCGCCAATTGTAAGTTTCCAACAAAGCCAATAAGGACACCTCTTTGCCTTTTTCATGTAGTTGCTGGGTCATTTCCAGACCTATCGTACCCCCCATACAATATCCTGTGAGGAGATAGGGGCCTTCGGGCCAGACAGTCTGAATTTCCTTGACATAACGAGACGCCATGTCTTCAATTCGAGTGAGGAAAGGTCGTTTCCCATCAAGCCCCTGTGATTGTAAGCCATAAATTGGTTGATCTGGATCCAGATAACTGGCCAAGTTCCTATAATTCAGTATGTTGCCACCAGCCCCATGAATGAAAAACAAAGGGGGCTTCGAACCATCGGGCTGAATCGTCACCAACGATGACCAATCCCCTGCCCATTCTTGTTGCTCAACAATCTTCGACAACTTTTCAATAGTTGGTGCTTCAAAAAGGGTTGCAAGAGGAATATTCTTGTTAAATTCTTTTTCAATCTGAGCAAATAAGCGTGTTGCCAACAGAGAATCACCGCCCAACTCGAAATAGTCGTCGTGAATACTCATCTGGTCAATGCCGAACAACCCCTTCCATATCTCAGCAATAATCTGTTCAGCTTCATTTCTTGGGGCCACGTATCGACCTGACGATTCAATGTCTCTGTCCGCTCGTGAGCCTTCCTCTTGTCGTTCTGTTCTGGCTGAGCGTTGAGAGCTATCCTCTCCTTTGGAACCCAACCCTGCCTGGGACGCCAGGAAACCTCTGGGTTGTTCTACTGGCTCGATCCAGTACCGTTGTCGCTCAAATGGATAGGTTGGTAGTGGGATTCGATGACGCCTCTCATCCTTATAAAAGCCGGACCAATCCACCTGAATGCCAGCAAGCCATAGTCGGCCAATGGTGTTTAGAATGAAAGCAATATCTGATTCTTGTTCCTTGGGATGACGAATTGAAGATAACACAATTTGTTGTTTTGATTTACTTGGATGCTGCCTTGTCAACGTGCTGAGCGTTTGTCCTGGCCCAACCTCTAAGAAAACTCTGTTAGGTTCTTTCAATAGTTCTTGAATACAGTCAGAAAAGCGAACTGTGTGGCGCAAATGCCTAGCCCAATACCTCGGATTTGTCGCTTCATCTGAAGTAATCCATGTTCCAGTGACATTTGAAAGAAACGGAATTTGTGGAGCATGGAGTCTAACTTGCTTCACTTGTTCAGTAAATATGTCTAAAATCGGTTCCACCATTTTTGAATGAAATGCATGAGAAGTATGCAAATGGCGACAGTCCACATTTTGTTTGGAAAGCTGTTCTTCCAGATTTTTAATAGCCTCTTTGTCGCCGGAAACACTACAGATGGAAGGCCCGTTGACGGCAGCCAGAGAGAGGCTTCTACCAAGAAACGGGCGAATCTGCTTCTCCGAAAGAAAAACTGCCAGCATGGAACCGCGAGGAAGTTTCTGTATGAGTCGACCTCGGGTCGCTACGAGTGACAGGGCATCTTCAAGGGAAAATACCCCGGCCAGACAAGCTGCCACATATTCTCCGATACTGTGGCCTACTAAGGCTTCCGGATGCACCCCCCATGACATCCACAGCTTTGCAAGGGCATATTCGATTGTAAACAGTACCGGTTGGGTAATAAACGTCTGTTTCAACTTCTGTGCTGCCTCTTCGAGATTTTTCCCGTCAGGATACAAAATATCTCGTAAATCAACGGAAAGGTGAGGCTGAAGTATTTTCGTACAGAGATCGGCTTGTTCTCGAAATAGTGATTCAGTTCTATAAAGGTCCAACCCCATGTTCACATATTGCGCCCCTTGCCCGGAAAACATGAACACAACAGGCGGATTCCTCTTTTCCTGGTAAACAGTGAACACCCGTTTCTGATCCGCGGCCTCCAGTGTTGACACGGCATCATCAACATTCTGGCAGACAATCATCCGACGATGGCTGAAAGCCTTTCTTCCTACCTGGAGCGTGTAAATAGCATCCGCAAACTCAAGCTCTGGGTGCTGTTTCAAAAAAGTGATCACATTCTTGGTGGCAATCTCCAAAGCAGAAGCTGTTTTGGCAGAGAGGACAAGTAGTTGAAAAGGTCGAGTGGGGCTAGAAGGTTCCGGTGCGGGAGCTTCTTGCACGATGACATGGGCATTACTGCCTCCAAAGCCAAAAGAACTGACTCCAGCGCGTCGAGGGATTCCATCGCTCTTCCATCCCGAGAGCTTTGCATTGACATAGAAGGGGCTATTTTCAAAATCGATTTCGGGATTTGGATTTTCGAAGTTGAGGCTTGGGGGAGTTTCCTTGTGTTTGATTGCAAGTACGGTTTTGATCAGACTGGCTACGCCTGACGCCACATCCAAATGCCCAATGTTGGATTTAACCGAACCAAGGGCGCAGAAGCCCTTCTTTTGAGTCCCTGAGCGGAAAGCTCGGGTCAGTGCAGTTACTTCCGCAGGATCCCCCAAGGCCGTTCCGGTGCCATGTGTCTCAACGTAAGAAATCGTGTCAGGAGCTACTTCAGCGTTAGCAAGTGCCTCTACTATGACCTCAGCCTGGCCAGCCACACTGGGTGCCGTGAAGCTTACCTTCAAGGAACCGTCATTGTTTGTTGCCGAGCCGATAATTAACGCTTGGATATGATCTCCATCTGCCAGAGCGTCTTCCAATCTTTTCATAACCACAGCACCTGCACCATTGCCAAATACCGTTCCCCGTGCCTTGGCATCAAAGGGCCGACAATGTCCATCCGGAGAGACAATTGATCCCACTTGATACCAATAGCCTGTATTTTGCGGTACAAAGATACTGACACCTCCTGCCACGGCCATATCACATTCAAAATTGAGCAAACTCTGGCAGGCCACGTGGACAGCGATTAGTGAAGTGGAACAGTAGGTATGTATTGAGTAACAAGGCCCTTTGAGATTCAATCTGTAGGCAATTCCAGTGGCAAGAGTACCAGGGTTGTTGTAAAGTGAGCTCTCAAACTCGCCTGCAAGTGCCATACCTTGCGGATTGGCATGGAGGATATTAACCAAGTAGCTACTCGTGCTCGCACCAGCATAGACACTTATGGCGCCGTTGTAGGTTTCAGGGTCATAACCAGCAGTTTCTATCGCCTCCCAAACACATTCCATGAAAATACGCTGTTGTGGGTCCATGCACTCAGCCTCTCTCGGTCTGAATCCAAAAAAGGCAGCATCAAACAGCTCAACGTCTTCAAGTACTGGCCTTGCCTTGACATAGTTGGTATTATTCAGTGCCTCAGGTTTGACCCCTGTAGCCTGAAGTTCATCATCGGTGAAAAAAGTAATCGACTCCACCCCATCTCGCAGATTATGCCAAAACGTATCAATGTTTCTTGCGCCTGGGAAACGGCCGGCCATGCCGATGATAGCTATCTGTGAATCATCTATCTGCACGTGATTGTCTCCGTATGCGTTAATTCTTAATTTGAGATCTATTTGCTAACTGCCCACTCTAACCATTCTTTGTCGTTTTCTTTCCTTCCGTTTCTGGCCTCGGCCACTGCTTTCCACAAACGAAGGCTCTTCTTTCTGCTCTTCCAGTATCATTTGGCTAACCAAATGGACAGTTGGTTTTTCAAATAGAATCCCCATGGGAAACTCGATTGGAAATACGCTTCTCAAGCGGGCAATAACTTGGGCTACCAAAAGGGAATGCCCACCCAAGTCAAAGAAGTTGTCGTGAATTCCCACTGTTTCAATACCGAGCAGTTCTTGCCAGATTTCGGCAATGTTTTTCTCGGTGGAATTTCCAGGAGCAACATAGACACTCGACAAGTCTGGCCTGGCATGTTTAGGTTCAAAAGAAGGACTCTTAAGCGTTTTTGCCATAGAATCTGATGCTGGTCTTTTTCCCTCCAGCTTCAAACTCAGAAAATGTTGTGTTGAGACCACGACCTGGGGGAATGAGCTACCCAGAATTCGGCCAAATACCTTTTTCCCCTCTTCAGGCAATATTCCAAGAGAAAGCATCTGTTCTCTTTCTTCTTTGAGATCATCCGGTACTGCAGTGTTTACTGCCATGCCAACCTCTTGCCAGCCTGACCAGTTGATCGATATGGCACCATTTTCCGAGTAATACTTGTGAGCGTATGCGTCCAAAAATGCATTTGCAGCGCAATAATCTACTTGTCCAATGCCGCCGACAAGGGAATTAATGGAGGAGCAGAGGGCAAAGAAATCTAGTTTGATATCATTCAACAGTTCTGCAAGCACGAGCGTTCCATTCACTTTGGGTGTCAGAACACTTTCAGCTAGTTCACGGGTTTTGAGCTGCATAATTCCACCACCGGCGATGCCAGCAGCGTGGACTACACCATGAATTGAACCAAATTGATGGCGGGTTTGTTCGATTGCTGCCTTCATCTGCATACTGTCGGTCACATTGGCGCTGAGGACCAGTACTTCAGCCCCAGCCGCCTCTATTGATTGAACTTTTCGTATCTTGCCGCTGACAGTGTCTTTTTCGTCGTGAGATTCCAACCATTCTTTCCATTCGCTTCTTGGCGGCAAAGCTGTCCGTGCAAGAAGGGCCAATTTGGCATGAATAGTTTGAGCCAGATATTCTGCCAAGGACAGTCCGATGCCGCCGAGGCCCCCTGTGATGAGATAGACGCCATTTTCTCTTAACCTTGGATTCAGACTATTGACTTCCTCAAGACGCACTGGGGCGACATCTTGTACCCATCGATGCCTACCGCGGTAGGCAACTACGGGTTCTGAAGCCTGAGCAGTCAGTTCTTCAATAAGCAGGTCTAGTAAAATTTCCTGTTGAGTCTCTGTTTTCGGAAGCACAATATCAACGCTGGTGGAGAGCATGTTGGAATACTCTTGCGAAGCCACCCGGCAGGGTCCAAGCAGTGTTGCTTTTTCAGGAGACAGAACTTCATCGCCGGTGACTTCGTGGAGATTGTTTGAGATGACCTTGATCTGTACCGGCGCCGGAGAAAGCTGGTCGTCAACAGCCTGTACTAAGAACAGCAGGCTGAAAAAGCCCAAATCTTGGGACAGTCCAGAAAGATCACGGCTTGACAGATGCCCATTTTCCGGCGAAAGTAACCATAAATGCACAATTATATTTGGTATCCGATTGGCCATCCTAAGTTCTTTTAACAGACTCTGATAATCTTCCCGTACTGGAGGATTAATTATGTACTTTCCTTCACTCTCTTGGCTAAATTCTGTTCCGATCTCCACGGTCGTTACGCGGTGCCCTTCCTGTTGCAGTTGGCTGACCAGCTTGGCACCCAGCCCAACTTCATCGAGGAATACCAACCAGCAGAGCTTTTTATCGGAGAGGGCTTTTTTGCCATATGGTTTGTTGATTGGTGATCGTTTCCAGGTGGGAACATAGAACCAATCGTCTAGATCAGCCTTATTGAATGACGGCTCTTGAGTCCCAGTGGCCGCCTGAACTTCTTGTTCTACTGGTTCGATCCAGTAACGTTGGCGCTCAAATGGATAGGTTGGTAGTGGGACTCGATGACGCCTCTCGTCCTTATAAAAGCCGGACCAATCCACCTGGATGCCGGCAAGCCAGAGTCGGCCAAGGATATCCAGAATAAAAGCGATATCTGACTTTTGCTCTTTGGGATGACGAATCGAAGAAAGCACAATTTGTTCTTTTGATCTATTTGTATACTGCCTTACCAATGTGCTGAGTGCCTGCCCAGGTCCGACCTCCAAAAAGACCCTAGTTGGCTCTTTCAATAGCTCTTGTACACAATCAAAGAAGCGGACTGTTTGACGCACATTTTTGGCCCAATAACCTATGGTCATAATTTCATCTGATGTAATCCATGTACCGGTGACGGTTGAAATGATCGGAATTTGTGGAGTATTAAAATTAACTTGTTTTACTTGCTCAGTAAATGCATCTAGAATTGGATCGATCATTTTCGAATGAAATGCATGAGAAGTATGCAGATGGCGACAATCCACATTCTTTTTAGAAAGCTGTTTTTCCAAATCCTTAACAGCCTCTTTTTCACCGGAAACAACACAAAAAGAGGGCCCGTTGATGGCGGCTAAGGAGAGTTCTTTACCCAAAAATGGCTCAATCTCTTTCTCCGAAAGAGGAACCGCCAGCATAGAACCAATAGGAAGTTCCTGCATCAGTCGTCCTCTGGTAGCTACCAGTAAGAGGGCATCTTCAAGGGAAAATACCCCTGCCAAACAAGCAGCCACATATTCACCAATGCTATGGCCTACCAATGCTTCTGGATGCACCCCCCATGACATCCACAGTTTTGCAAGGGCATATTCAATTGTGAATAGCGCTGGTTGGGTAATTAATGTCTGTTTCAACTTGTGCGCTGCCTCTTCGACATTTTCCTTTGCCGGATACATAATGTCACGCAAATCCAAGCCTAAGTGAGGCTTAAGAATTTCTGAACAGCGATCGATGTGTTTTTGAAATTCTGATTCAATTCTATAGAGTTCCAATCCCATATCAACATACTGCGAACCTTGGCCGGAAAACATGAACACGATATCCCGATTTATGGGCTCCTGGAAAAATGTCAATACCCGTTCCGGATCCAGTGTTTCCAAAGCGCTTACAGCGTCGGAAAGGTTCTGGCAAACAACCATTCGACGATGGTCGAATGCCTTTCGGCCGACCTGGAGCGTGTAGGCAATATCTGCAATGTTTAGATTAGGCTGTGACTCTAGATGTTCAATAAGATTTGTGGTCGTTTTGTCCAGAGCGGTGGTTGTTTTTGCTGAAACCAAGAGGAGTTGTCGCGGTCTGGATTTGCCGGAAGGCTCAACAATAGGAGCTTCTTCAAGAATGCAGTGTGCGTTGGTTCCCCCAACTCCAAAGGAACTGACTCCAGCCCGGCGAGGGAAGCGATCTTCACTCCATTCGGCAAGCCTCGTGTTAACGTAGAAAGGACTGTTCTCGAAGTCAATTCTGGGATTCGGCTTTTCAAAATGGAGGCTCGGAGGAATTTCCTTGTGTTTGAGTGCAAGTACGGTTTTGATTAACCCCGCAACGCCGGCTGCGGTAAACGTATGGCCTATATTTGTTTTCACCGCACCAATTGGACAGAAGCCCTTCTTGTCCGTGCCAGTGCGAAAGGCTTCTGTAAGAGCAGCAATCTCAATGGGATCACCAAGGGGCGTGCCAGTCCCATGGGTTTCAACGTAGCTGATGGTGCCACCGTCGATGCCGGACATGGCGAGCGCCTCGGCGATTACGCTTGCCTGGCCTTCGACACTGGGCGCTGTAAAACCGACCTTCGCCGCGCCATCATTATTGATAGCGGAGCCTTTGATCACCGCGTAGATGTGGTCATGATCTTCAAGGGCATCAGAGAGGCGCTTTAGCACGACAATGCCGATCCCGCTGCCGAAGACGGCACCTTGTGCGTTTGTGTCAAAGGCGCGGCAATGTCCATCTGGCGAATAAATCTCTCCCTCGACATAATGATAGCCTTTCTTTTGTGGCAAGCTAATAGAGACCCCACCCGCCATCGCCATATCAGACTGGCCGTTCAACAGGCTGTCGCAGGCCATGTTCACAGCCACCAGCGACGCAGAGCAAGCCGTTTGTACAGAGAGGCTGGGCCCTTTTAGATTCAGTTTGTATGAGACGCGTGTGGCGAGGTAGTCAACATCGTTGCCGAGATGGATCTCGAGCTTGTTGACTGACCGTACAAGGCTATCGTTAGAGTGAATGTTATGCAGGAGGTAATCGATAGTGCCTGC
>MAXP01000321.1 GCA_001751085.1 Desulfobacterales bacterium C00003060
GGTCATAAATGGCGGTTTTCTCGGTGAGTCATGAGCATCAAGAGCAAGGCGCGAAGGCGCGGAACATCTGGCTATTGCAAGCCTGAGCAACGCGGCTATTAATGTTCATGGCCAGCAAAAAAGTGTCATTTGTGGCCTTTCGAGGTATAATCCAGTTAAACATTGGCACAAGGCATTGGGGGGGCTGTCTCAAACGAGGCATCCCCATTGGGACCTGCGTGGTTAGCTATTACCTGTCAGCCTCTGGACAAAGCTGTTCACCAGTAAATATTTGGTTAACCCGTTCGCCCGTTGGCTGGTTGACTCGTTAAAGGAATGCGGCATGGCCGGAAAACTCAAAGAAACGTCAATAAAAGACTTGCGACTTCGCATTGACCCGGAAACCCTCAAAGTCAACTCAACAGCCGAACTCTGTCCGACCAACCACGCAGTGGTAGGACAGCATCGGGCCATTGAAGCCTTAAAGTTCGGTATTGGAATGCAGGATTCCGAGTATAATATCTACTTCGCAGGGTCGACCGATACAGGCGCCGCGTACATAGCGCGGACCTTCCTCGAAGAGGCAGCAAAAAAGGAATCGCCACCCCCTGACTGGTGCTATGTATACAATTTCAAAGAGCCTGACAAACCAAGAAGGTTGAGGCTGGGCAGGGGGCAAGGAAAAGTGCTCAAGAAGGCCATGGATGATATGGTCCAGGCATTGCAGACCAATGTCCCGGCTGCCTTCAGCACTGATGACTATCGGTACAAGGACCAAGTCCTCCGGCAGGAATTCGAGAACAAACGCCGCAAGGTCGTCGATGCTCTGAGGGAAGGGGTCGAGGCCGAAGGCTTTTTGTTGCAAATGGACCCCCAGGGGATTTCCATTATCCCAGGAAAGGATGGCAAGATTATCCCTCCGGAGGAACTGGCCAGATATTCCCCGGAGGAAAAGAGGGCCTTGCGGGACAGGGGCGACAAGTTGTCTGTGGAAATGAGCCAGTCGATGAACGAGATCGCCAAACTCGATGCCGACTATGTTGAAGGCCGTAAGAGGCTGGATGAGAAAGTAGCGATCACGGTTGTTGGAAAAAGGATGCAACCCATCCTTGACAAATTCAAGAATCATCCGCAGGTCCTTGAATATCTTGAGACTCTAAAAAGTGACGTCCTTGAGCACATAGACGATTTCCGAAAACGCCCAGAGGAAAAAACCCCTCAGGCACCTAATGCCGTAAAGGGCTGGTACACCGGGCTGAACAAATACACGGTCAATGTATTAGTCGACAACTCTGAAACAAAAGGCGCCCCTGTCGTCTACACCTCAAATCCGACCTATCCCGCCCTTTTTGGAAGGATAGAAAGAGAGGCCGTTTTTGGTGCCCTGGTCACGGACTTCACAATGATCAGATCCGGAGCGCTACATGAGGCAAATGGGGGATACTTGGTGTTGAAGGCCATGGACATCTTGAAATGGTACTTTGCTTGGGAGGCACTTAAGCGGGCTGTCAGGCAACAAGAAGTGAAGATCGAGGATATGAGCGAAATGTACGGCTTTATTACTACCAAGACCCTGAAGCCTGAGCCCATACCACTTGACGTCAAGCTCGTGATTACAGGCGATTCGCATCTCTATGAACTTCTCTATATCTATGATGATCGCTTTAAGCAGATGTTCAAGATCAAGGCCCATCTGGATGACCGGACTGATCGGAACAAGGCAAGTACCCGCCAATACATTGAGTGCATGGCAAGGCTTTGTGAAGAGCAGCGCCTCAAGCACATAGATCGGACCGGCATAGCCAGACTCATTGAATACAGCCTTGAACTCACCGGCGACAGGGACAAAATGACCCTCAGATTAGGTGCCTTGGCTGATATTATGAAGGAGGCCAATTACTGGGCCGAGTACAACAAAGCAGAATACATCAACGCGTCCCACGTGGAAAAGGCCATAGAGAAAAAGAAGTACCGTGCAAACCTTGTTGAAGAGCGTGTTCAGGAACTGATCAAGAAAGACATCTTCTGGGTGGAAACGGATGGCTACAAGGTGGGCCAGATAAATGGCCTAAGCATCCTGCAGACGGGTGACTACACTTTCGGAAAGCCAGGAAGAATCACGGCCAATGTTTCCATGGGAAAAGAGGGTGTTATCACCATAGATCGAGAGTCGCGCCTGAGTGGAAAGATCCACACCAAGGGTGTCATTATCCTGACCAGCTACCTGCGGGAGCACTTTGCCCAGGACAAGCCCCTGGCGCTCACGGCGAGCCTTTGCTTTGAGCAAACCTACGGTATGGTGGATGGCGACAGTGCATCCAGCGCAGAACTGTTCGCCCTGCTGTCAGCGATTGCCACTGTGCCCATTTCTCAGTGCATTGCCGTAACCGGCTCGGTCAGCCAGAAAGGAGAAATCCAGCCTGTGGGCGGAGTTACACGCAAGATAGAGGGATATTTTGAGATCTGTAGACACAAGGGGCTGACCGGCAAACAAGGGGTCATCATACCCAAAAAGAGCGTTAAGGGGCTTATGCTGAAAAATGAAGTCGTAGAGGCAGTCAAAGAGGGCAAATTCCACATCTATCCAATTAAGACCGTTGCGCAAGGCATTGAAATCCTTACCGGAATGCGGGCAGGCAAGATGCGAAAAGACTGGACCTACCCAAAGGGGACGCTCTTCCGGTTGGCCGATGATCGTCTCAGGGACATGGCCCAAAAGGCCAGGGACTTTGCTAAAGAGAAACAGGACAAGTAATAGTCTCCGGCTTGTCAAAGATTCGCTGCGCCACCGGAGGCCCGCCTTTGGGCGGGGATCTTTACTGCTGCAGTTTGAGCAAATTGTCCCTGGCAAAGTCTATGCCGGGATCGAGTTCCAAGGCAAATCCATAATAATGAATAGCCTGTTCTTTCTTCCCCATATCCCGGTAATTAGACGCTATATTGGCATAATCGATGGCAGAACCAGGGTCCAGACTGAGCACCTTCTGGAAGGATTGGATGGCCTTTTCATGCTCCCCTAATTTGAAGTAACAAAATCCCATCAAATTGAAGATGTCAGTTCTCTCATCATCGCAGGCCTCTGCTTTCTCAAGGACCCTGATGGCCTGTCGGTATTGCCCCAAATCCTTCAAACAAATCCCCATATAGGAATAGATACTGGCAATGTCTTCCTCTTTCGAATCAAGCGCCAAAGCCTCCTCAAAACACCTTATCGCCTCAGACGGCTCATTCATCGAAAGATGGCATGATCCCAAGAAGAACTTCACATAATACCTTCCGGGGATCAAAGCGTCTATCTCATGCAATTCCGCAATTGCCCATTCAGGATTGCCGCTTTCTGCTATCAGCTTAGCAGAGAACATGCCGACACTGGTTCCTGTGGCCCGTCCTCGAAAATGGGCCCCTGGTATGATCGTATAATAGGCCGGGATTCCAAGCTTTGGATGCGTCACATTGATAACAATGACTTCCATACCAATTCGGGACAAGGCAGCAATGCTGTTTTCTACCTCCACCCTTATATTGTCATTTGAGATATCCGGGAGATCAGCAATATCTAT
>MAXP01000322.1 GCA_001751085.1 Desulfobacterales bacterium C00003060
GTCCCAACCGTCAAACCTATTAGTATTCCCTTCAGGCCACCGCTGCTTAACAAGAAAAGCTTTTTAATGACTACCTGGGCCTCGGGAGGGATCGCTTCTTTCATAAGAACAAGACCCAAGAAAAGTATTCCAAAGCCAAGCAAGATCAGACCGCTTTCTTTAACCCTGGCGCTTTTGAAAAAAAGATGCAGGACCATGCCGAGTCCTATAGCCGGAAGGGCCCATTGGTCAGGCTTAAAGGCAACCAGTTGGCTCGTTACAGTGGTCCCGATATTCGCCCCAAGGATTACTCCTACAGACTGGAAGAAATCCATCAGACCCGCATTGATGAAACCAACAACCATGACAGTGGTGGCGCTGCTGCTCTGGAGGATGCCGGTTACAATGGTGCCGAGGAATAACCCGTAGACGGGGCGTCCTGTAAGGGTTCCCAGCACCCTTTTCATCCTGTCGCCGACCACTCTCTGGAGGCCGTCACTCATGAGATGCAGGCCGAAAAGAAATAGCCCGAGTCCTCCGAAGACCTGAAAGAGGATGGCCATCACAGGGCTTCACCTTCCCCAGAAGCCCCACAGGCAAAGACAGCCCTGACCCCAATCCGCAATCCGCAATCCGCAATCCGCAATCGGACAGTCATATCCTCTCCCGAATCACAAGGATATAGAGACGATCAGCCGCATCCTCAATGACGTCTGAGATATCGGTAACTCGTCGGAGGAATCTCTCAAGCTGGATCTTGTTGGCAAGGGGCAGGGCCGAGTGGAATATGGTCTTCATCAGGGCCTCCTCCTTCTTGTCAATCTCTGATTCCATAACTCCGACCAGGTTCATCTTTTCCCGAATGATGGCAAGCTTGTCATGCTCCTGCAATGCGTCATCGGGCCCAAACAACGCTGCAGCCACCTGAAAAATACGAAACATTTCCATCATGGTCTCAACGATCTCGCGGAGGGTTTTCTCATAGTCCTCGCCAACTTCCGGCCTTTGATATACCACGACATCAGAGGCTGTTTCGGCCTTGTTGGCTATCTTGTCGATAGACTCGGTCATCATATAGACATCTTTTCGCTCAATGGGAAGGAAGGCCCCGGAGTAAAGGTAATCGCCGATCTTTCTGCGCAGGATATCGGCTTCGGTCTCAACATGGTCGCAGCGTTCTTGGATCGATTGAGCTCTGGCTTCTTCCCCTTGAAAATGGGCCTCCAAACAATCCTTGAAACACGTTAGGCACTCCCCCACCTTACGGACGTGTTCATCTATGAGTTCCTTTACCTCTTTTTCCTTTTCGCTAATCATATCAACCTCCCTTTTCTGCGGCTACGGGCTCACCCATTCGATCCACCTTGATGTCATATTTGTTGAGCTTGTATCTCAAGGTTCGAGGGCTGATGCGCAGTATTTTGGCTGCTCGTTCCTTGTCTCCTCCCACACGGTATAACACATCCAGGATGGCTTTTGTTTCTGCCGCCCTTCTAACCTCTTCCAGATCCATCAAACGTGGGGGGTCTCTGAAATGCCACAAGAAATCAGAGGGAAGATGCTCTATTGCCATCACATCATCATCGTTCATGATAAATACCCTTTCCAGCAAGTTCTTTAATTCCCTCACATTCCCCGGCCAATCATAACGGCAGAAGATGTCGATAACCTCTGATCTCACCTGGAGCCCCGGCTTTTTGTAATTGGTCGCCAATCGATTCAGGAAGTGATCCACCATCCTGGGAATAGCCATCTTTCTTTCTCTCAAAGGGGGAATATATATGGGAACCACATGAAGCCGGTAAAAGAGGTCCTCTCGAAATAACCCCTTCTTGACTTGGTCTTTGAAGTCTTTATTCGTAGCTGACACAATGCGTACATCCACATCGATGAACTCACTTCCTCCGATCCTAAGAAACCTGAAATCTTCCAATACCCGCAGGAAGTCCACCTGGTTTTCCAACGGTACTTCAGAGACCTCATCAAGAAACAAGGTCCCTTTGTCAGCCATCTCAAAGCAACCCTTTTCTTGACGAATGGCCCCGGTAAAGGCCCCCTTTTCATGCCCGAACAGCTTGTCCTCAAACATCAAGCCTGAAAGGACGCCACAGTTTACCGGTACAAAAGGGGTTCCAGCCCTGGGACTTTGCATGTGAATGATCTTGGCAAGCATCTCCTTTCCGGTCCCACTCTCCCCCATGAGCAGCACATTCACATCGTATTGGGCCACCTCATGCACGACCTTCATCATGGAGCGCATCACATCAGACTCCAGGATAAACTCCTCAATGATAGATTCCTGGAGGTGCTTGGCATATGGGAATTGCACGTTCATAGGCAGTAGGCGTTCAGAGTCTCGCAAGACCCTGAACCTCTGAAGCCGTAAGTAGTTAGCATGGGGTTTCGTTCATGATCTTGTGTTTTGGCACTGAAATTGGAAATTTGAAACTTGAAATTAGAAATTAGAAAAACCAAAAGATATGGATGCGTTACCTGATTTCAAATTTCCAGTTTCAGCATCCGTGTCCAATTTGATAATGCACGTTTTTTTTGAAAAAAAGCGTAAACTGGTGAATGAAGGATGCCCGCGTTTCTATTACTTTAATGCCCTATGAGTGTCAAACGGATTAACACTCAAAACGGCAAAATCTTGCCCTGTGTGGCAAAAATTTGCCGGTACTGTTGGTTTTCAGTTGCGCTCTGCCGAGCACCCGCAAAGGCTAAACTCAAACATAACATCAACTTATCATAACATCAAATACTCTTTGTCTCTTGGTACGACACTTGCTGTAATCCCAACCATTCGGCAGGAGAAAACATGCCTTCCCGTAACCGGGCCGGCATCAAGGAAGCACGGTGCATAGAAAGTACGTGCGGTTCCATTTCACGTGTAACACAGATCCAAAAGGAGGTGCGGCATGTCAAATGCCAAGAAGGTCAAGGATGTCATGGTTAAAATAACAGATTATCCGCATATTCCGTACTGGCTGAGCGTACGGGATGCTATCTCCATGATTCACAGCACCTATGGTGAAACGCCGGGCACGAAAGAGCCCCCCACGGTTTTGGTCTTTGATGAAAAATATCAACTCCAGGGCATGTTGACGGTCCATAACCTTCTCATGGGTATTGAGCCAAGGTTCCTCAGAAAGGATGAGAAGTCCCCTTACCAGGGCATTGATTGCGATGACCCTGCAAGCCTTTCAGTCCTTGCAGAAGGGACCTTTTCCGAAAAGTGCAAAGAAGAATCGAGAAAACCGGTCAGCGAGGTCATGACCCGGATCAAGGCTGAGGTTGACGCAAATGCTTCTGTCTCCAAGGCGGCCTTTATCATGCTTCATGCAGGGGTCGACCTGATTCCCGTGATGGATGGCAAGAAGATAGCAGGCGTTTTGCGAATTAGTGATGTTTTTATCGAACTGACTGGAATTGTATTAGATTAAAGGGGGTTGTGTATCATGGTTGAAAATAGTGAACCGATTGCTTCCGGGCATGGCCTTCCGGAGATGCCGGACGAGATCATTTTTGCTCCGGAAAAGCCGAAACTGGACTGGAAGCGTCTGCTTTTCATGACAATAGGGATCGTACTGTTCGCAGTCGTCTATTATGCCTCACCATGGCCGGATGCCGTAGATCCTATGGGAGAGCATTTTGTTCTATCCAAACAGGCAAAGGGGGCACTGGCCGTTTTTTTGCTGGCCGGCACCTGGTGGGTATTTGAGGTTGTGCCGATTGGAGTAACCAGTATCACCATCGGGGTAATGCAAGCCCTTTTTCTGATCAGACCTGCCAAAGTGGCCTTCAAGGACTTCATGGACCCTTCCGTGATGTTTATCTTTGGCTCAATTGTTATCGGCATGGTCTTTACTAAGACGGGACTAACCAGGCGCCTGGCGTATAAGATGTTGGTAATTGTGGGAGAAAAGACCAGCATGATTTATCTAGGCTGTTTTGTGGTAACAGCAGCCCTGACCCACGTCATGGCCCACACAGCAGTTGCTGCTACCATATATCCCCTCCTTCTGGCCATCTATGCGCTTTATGGAGAAGGTGACAAACAGACCAAATTCGGAAAAGGGCTTTTCATAGGCATGGCCTATGTGGCCGGAGCGGGGAGCATCATTACCCTTTTGGGTGCAGCACGGGGCGCTGTGGCCATCGGCTTTTTCAACGACATTATGGGAAGGGATATCAGCTTTTTTGACGTGACCTACTACATGTTTATCCCTGGATGGCTGATGGTCTTTGTCCTTTGGGGATTTTTCATGGTCGTTTTGAAACCTGAGAAAAAAACCATTCCCGGCCTCCGGGAGAAGGCCAAACGACTCAATGCCGAATTGGGAAGGATTTCCAAGCAAGAGATACTGGCCGCAGCCATTGTAGTTGCGGTGATTCTGTTCATGGGTCTTCGGTCCTTTATCCCTGAACTGAAAGTACTCAATAAGTCGGCGATTGTTCTGGTTTCGACCATCCTGTTCTTCCTGACAAAAATCCTGGATATTGAAGATCTCGAAGAGATCCCCTGGAACATTATCCTCCTTTTTGCCGGGGCTATGAGCATCGGTTTTTGCCTCTGGGAAACAGGTGCGGCAAAATGGCTGGCTGTCAACTGGCTGGTAATGTTCCAAGAGGCCAACTGGTTTGTGTTTGTCATGGGTATTGCCTTTTTTGTCATGATTATGACGAACTTCATCATGAACGTGGCGGCTATTGCCATCTCCCTTCCTGTGGCATTGGTGATTGCGCCTTACCTGGGAGTGTCTGGAGAGGTAGTTCTTTTTGCATCGCTTGTGGTAGCCGGCATGCCCTTTCTCCTGCTCGTGGGTGCGGCTCCGAACGCCATAGCCTACGATTCAAAGCAGTTTTCCACGGGCGAATTCTTTCTCTATGGCATCCCAGCCAGCGTCATTCTGATGCTCCTGGTGGCCCTTAGCGCCGCAGTGATCTGGCCGGTGTTGGGGATGCAGATCACGGTCCCAACGCCGTAACAAGGATTGACGATTGATTGTTTGAAAGGATAAGCCCTTTATCCTTCAACATTCAATCGTCAATATTCAATTTATACCGGAGGTTCATATGGATTACTTAAAGCGTCCCTGCATTATCCCTGACAACCGGACGGTCATGTCCCGTCAAAACAGCCTGGTGACATTTTTTGGAAAACTTGGCGAAATGGTGGTCGATTATTGCAAATTTGATATGACCAAGACCATGCCCGTCAAGGTGGAGTGTCCGGATGAAAGCCAGGGCCTGAAGATCCTCTATTTTATAGGCACCTTCGGGACGTCCCCTTTTGTCGGGGGGAAGCTGGGGGCAGAACTCGATACAAAGGCCATCGTTCCGGCTTCACATCACGCTGAAAATTTGGTCTATGTAATGGGAAGCCACACCGGATACGACCATAAAACCAGGACATGGGGAAAGATCTATCGCGAAAAAGAGGGGGGCTTCAGCCCCTGCTGCGGCAAATTGGCCGGTGTCATAGGCCCTTATCTCCAAGAGTACGAATATGCCAAGAACAGCATCAATCTCTTCAAGGAGGAAGGCCGGGTCTTCCTTGAAATCCCGAACCGACTCCTTGGAATTCACAGCTCTGATGAGCCCTACTCTGCCAAGCTTTGTCTGGAACGCTTTTTGATAAGGGGCAATGCGGAATCAGAGGGGGTTATGACGGCAGAAGACCCACGTTCGGTGATTTTTGAGATACATCCGAATCTGCAACATGCTCTCGAAGCCAAGAAACGCAACATAACGCATGACCCGGCCCCGATAGGAGACGACCTCACAGGGGACTATTTCAAATACCTCTGGATCACCACCGCTCCCTTTCCTGATAATATTACGCGACGATTACATCCCCTGATGCATCAAATCGTCTCCAGTTCGGACTTTCCTCCTATGGTGACAGTTGCAAATGTGCAAACATGGATAGAGTTCAACAGGTTCGTGGATGCCATCCACGCAATTCCGGATGTATTGTCCAAGGGTGTTTTTGGTGTATCCGGTCTAACAGTCGATTTGTATTTTGAGGACCGGACTTATGGTTATTCCAATGTGTATTATCCCCAATACGCCTTCTTCAAAACGCCTGGCCAGAGAGAGGGAATTGTAATGGGGCCGTCGGAAATCAACAACCTCATGGACTCTTATACCCCAAAGCAAAGGCTCTCAATAGACCAAATCCTTGAGTGCAATGACAAGGCAGACGAAAAGATCGAGCTTTAGCCCAAAGCTTCAGTGACCAGGAGGACCGATGACACACAGAAGAAGCGTAAAAGATCTGGTCATTCCCCTGACTGATTACCCTCATATGCCCTATTGGGGAACCCTTAAGGAGGCGATTGTACAGCTTAACGTCGCATATGAAACCGGACACCACACAGTCCTGATTTTTGATGAGGCATATAAGTTCGTCGGGATGCTCTCTCAGAAGGACATATTGAAGGGCCTTGAGCCCAAATTTGTACGGGGTTTTAGAGATGGATTGCCTGTGTCCTGGGACGACTTGTTGGAATCAGAAAGTCGAAAACGGCTTGCCCGGCCTGTCAAGGAGTTCATGTCTCAGCGTACTGCTACTGTTGATGCCGGAGACAGTATCTTGAAGGCTTCGCATATCATGCTGCAGGAAAATGTTTCTCTCCTGCCGGTCACGGAAGGAGAGAAGCTCATTGGCGTGGTGCGTATCGACAATCTATTTCATAACATAACCAATGCTGTATTGAAATTGTAACATCCCATTGCGCTACGGATCTCCGGAAACAGTAGGTCTCACCAGGCCTCTCGCTCAGTGATTGAAATCACGGGCGGGTGCTGACTCATATTTTCTTCACTTCACAGGATTTATCTCTCATAATTTAAGAATCAGGCAGGAACATGATAATATCAAAGGTATCGAGACCAATG
>MAXP01000323.1:0-1433 GCA_001751085.1 Desulfobacterales bacterium C00003060
TTCCGGTATGTGTCGGCAATCTGCCATCCTCGCTTCACCTGGAGGGATAGCATCATGGAGATACCAACAAGGTCTGCGGGATCATCAAAATCGATCGTCTCCAGATTCTCGTCAACAAACTGTACATCCACATATTCGGGCAGTGATGCGGCAAAGACAACAGGGCCGTGGGGGGGGAGGTGAAACTCGGTTTGCCCTTTCAGTCTTGGCCATTTTGGATAGATCAGCTTGAATCTCATAGTCTATTGTATAGGTGATGCTCCTCTACTCCGACAGCAAAAATGCACTCACAAGATTCATTGACAGTTCGTATCCGAGAAGGCCGTGGGCCTTCAGTTCCAATCTGCTCGGAATGACCCGTTGGCAACCATCGGCCTTTGTCGGGGAGCCGGCCCTTACTGTCCGGGATAGACGAAGATCGCTGCCGTATTGCCGTATTTCCCAGGACTTGTCCTGAAAGGTAATAATGTCGATGGTTCTTCCCTCAAGATCCTGATAGCGGCAAACGGGTGAACCGTCTTCAAGGATGCCGGACCCAATAAACCGCTCACCAGGCTTGAAAAAAATAAGTCGAATGTCCTCCATGAGGCCTTTGGCAAACCCGATCCTGTCAAACGGGGGAATTGCCCGGTTTGTTGTGAGCCCCTGATCGTGCCGGGCATCAAACAGCACGAAGCCTTCAAGGGTCATGATTACACACTCAACGGTCTTAGTCATGGGGGATATGACGGTGACACCCATGACAAAACCCTTCTTTCCGCCCGGCAAGGTGGCTTCAATGTAGTGAACAAACTGCCACTTGTCCTGCAGGAACGGGCCGCTGCACTTAGCATGAATTTCCAGAGCGTCAGGGCCGTCGGCTGGATACATATCAGGCAGACTGGCGCAGGAATTGATGAAAAACACTGCACCAACCAGAACACAGACGATTCCCCTCATTTTTCCCTGAACACGGACTCTGCGATCTCTTGATTTACGGTCGCGTCCTGAAACGTAAACCTTGTAAACGAGTCCCGGCTCTCATAGATTGTCACAGATTCCATCACTCCAGGTCGATCAGAGAGGACGAGCTCGATTCGACTAATCAACATGGAAATGGACTTCTGCCTTGGGGTGAGCACGATCTTTCGTCCCTGTTCAAAGCGGGCAGCAAAGGATGAATTCTCATCGAACCGGCCTCCCAGCCATTGGGTCATTTCCTGAATAACGATCTGTAATGATTGGAGATCAGCCCCAGTATCTTCGATGAGGCCTTCCTTTCCCTGGATGTACCGTCTTGTCTTGCCATTGTGCATAAGAAGAATGCTTCGAACTGGAGACTGGTATTCCCAGCGGAGTGATTCTGGGCTCTGGTAGAACAAAACGCCTTTGGAAACAAGGGGGCGAGAGAGGATTCTCATATGCTTTTCCTGCGTAAACTCCGCACTTACAGA
>MAXP01000323.1:1537-3074 GCA_001751085.1 Desulfobacterales bacterium C00003060
TAACCAGTATCACGGCCATCAAGAGCGTATGACAGGTTCTTGGTTTCATCACGTTTTCATACCGACATGAATCAATCTATAACATCCCACCGTTTACCGAGATGACTTGGCCGGTGATGTATGATGCATCTTCAGAGCACAGGAACCTGACCACCCTTGCAACTTCTTCCGGCCGTCCGACCCTCGCCATGGGGATAAGGGTCTTGATATTGTCCACTGGTGCGTCCTTGATCATCTCAGTCTCAATGAGTCCCGGCGCCACGACATTGACACGAATCCCCAGTCTGGCTACTTCGGATGCAACTGCACGGCTCGCTCCGATCAGTCCGGCCTTGGCTGCTGAGTAATTAGACTGGCCCCTGTTTCCTATTAACGCAGCAACGGAGGATATCGATACGACGACGCCCTGCCTTTGGACGATCATCTTTTCGAGCACCGGCTTGGTGACATTGTAGAATCCGTTCAGGTTCGTCTCGATAACCGACTTCCAGTCGGCCGATGGCATCATAATGAACAACCCGTCGGCCGTAATGCCTGCGTTGTTGACCAGGACATCAATCGAGTCAAACCTGGAACGAATATCATCAACGGCATTCTGCGCCTCTTTATGATCTGAAACATCAAACCGCATGATTTCACCGTCTGCACCAGATTCTCTCATCATTTCCAGGGTTTGAGTGGCACCATGTTCATCCGACCGATAGTTCACAACTACATAACAACCGGATCTTGCCAATTCGGCCGAGATTGCCCGGCCAATCCCCCTGCTTGCACCTGTAACAATCGCAACTCTCTTGTCAGTCTTCCCATTCATCCGCAACTCACTTTCAAAGTATCTTTCCCAATAAAATCACCTTACGGAAAGGCAGTGGTCTGTCTTATGAGATATGGAGTAACCCTGAACGCTGAACCTGTAAACGCCTACGATATGGATATCATCCTTAACTTTAGGCACTNNAAATCTGAGCGCCAATTCTACCAAGTTATTTTTGACCCGGCCCTTAACTTCAGGCACTCTCTTCCATATCAGGCTGAACCACCTGCAGGCTAGTCTCACACACAATATCTTTGCCTATTCGAGCGGTACCCAGGATTTCCCGGAAACCGTCATACTTGAATCTGTTCTCAGCACGTGTGATGATCCTTGTATGTAGTGGTATTGCGTCAACGAAAAAGCGGGACTTCTTTATTCCTACCAACCATCCTTTTTTTTCGGAATCCTTTCCGTGTTTTCTGATTCTTTCCAGGCCATTGCTAATTCCGGCCGTCTGCGCAATCAGTTCGATCAGAACGATCGGACTAACTCCTTTGCCGTCAAACAGGGGCCAACGGTCGGTGACAACCGATGCAGTGACAGCCCTGTCTTCCTCCATCTCTATGATCTCATTGATAAGCATCATCCTGCCACGATGGGGCAACAGATCATCAATAGCAATATCTGCTCGTTTCATGTTCCTGGTTGCCTTTTCAGCGGAGAAAAAAGCATTGAAAATTCACCAACAAGAGTATATTGTCCAATCTCGCAAATAAGGAAATT
>MAXP01000324.1 GCA_001751085.1 Desulfobacterales bacterium C00003060
GTGGACTCTCCAGGTGACAATTTGCTGGCTGAATTTACCAGTGTGGTCGATGCCGTACACTGTGCTGTAGCAGTTCAAAAAGAAATCAAGTCACGCAACGACGAATTACCTGAAAATAGAAGGATGCAGTTCCGCATCGGTGTCAATCTTGGTGATGTGATCGAGGATGAAGAACGGATTTATGGCGATGGGGTTAACGTTGCAGCTCGCATAGAGGGATTGGCCGATGGTGGAGGGATCTGTGTCTCTGGTACTGCTTATGACCAAATCGCAAAGAAGCTGCCTCTAGGTTATGAGTATCTAGGGGAGCAAAAGGTGAAGAACATAGAGAAACCCATACGTGTGTACCGGGTTTTAATGGACCCAGAAGCAGCAGGGAAAGTAATCGGCGAAAAAAGGCCAATATCGCGACATTGGCGTTGGGCAGCGGTCGCACTGATTGTAGTGGTTGGCGCACTGGCGATCTGGAACTTTTACTTTCGCCCACCGTTTGAGCCCGCTTCTGTGGAACGGATGGCTTATCCTCTGCCTGATAAACCCTCAATCGCGGTGTTGCCCTTCAACAACATGAGTGGTGATCCTGAGCAAGAGTATTTCAGCGATGGGTTGACCGAAGAACTTATTACTGCTCTTTCCAAGACACCAAAAATGTTTGTAATCGCCCGAAATTCCACGTTCACCTACAAGGGAAAGCCAGTCAAGGTTAAGCAAGTCGCAGAGGAACTGGGCGTGCGCTACGTGCTTGAAGGAAGTGTTCGTAAAGCGGAAGACCGGGTGAGAATAACCGCTCAGCTGATCGATGCACTTACTGGGCACCATTTGTGGGCAGAAAGATATGATCGGGATCTGAAAGACATATTTGCCCTCCAAGATGAGATCACAATGAAAGTCATTAATGCCTTACAAGTGGAACTAACGGAAGGAGAGCATGCTCGCTTGTGGGGGAAAGGGACAGATAATCTTCAGGCCTACCTAAAGAGCTTGCAAGCAAGAGAATTTTATCTGACCCAGACTAGAGAAGGTAATGATCTGGCCCGGCGCACGGCAGAGGAGGCCATTGCTTTGGATCCTGAGTATGCACCTCCCTACCACGTTCTATCTATAACGCATTTTATGGACGTTTTGTTCAGAACAACTAAATCGCCCAAGCAGTCTATGACACGAGCGGTAGAATTGATACAAAAGGCCATCGCCTTAGATGATTCTTATGCCTTGGCCCATGGCTGGTTGGGCTTTCTTTATGCGTATTTGAGGAAATATGAAGAGAGCATTATGGAAGCGCAGAAATGTGTCGCCCTCGATCCCAATGGGGCTCATGGTTATTTATATTTGTGCCTGGTCTATGAATATGCAGGTAGGCATGAAGAAGCGGTTCAAGCGATTGAAAAAGCGATACGTCTCAACCCTTTTCCTCCGAATACTTATTTCCGGCAGGCCTGTAGGGCCTATTTTTTCGTTGGAAGGTATGAGGAAGCAATCGCGGCAGGGAAAAAGGCGGTAACGGTATCGCCCAATGATGAAATTGCCCACACGCTGCTATCAGCCGCATACAGTTTGGCCGGTCGGCAGGAGGAGGCACGTATTGCAGCAGAAGAAGTCCTCCGGTTGAATCCCAAGTTCTCCGTAGTGCGCTGGGGAAAGATAGCCCCATTTAAGAATCAAGCCGATAGGGAGTACGTTACTGGCGCTCTACGCAAGGCGGGGCTACCTGAATAGTCAACGTAAAGATATGCTTCATTTAACACGGGCTTCTTTTAAGCTCTAAAACTTGTTGTACCTCCATCACTACCGACAAGTATCCTCGATTATTATTGACTAAACCCTATCAATACCTAAGGAAAGGAGGTCCACACCATGAAAAAAGCATCATGTTGGATTATTAGCTGTTTGTTCTTGTTATCATTTTACCCTTGCCCAACTGGGGCTGAAAAGGAACCATTTCTATCCTCCAAGGGATATGAAATGTCTAAAAAGTTGAACATTGATAATCCTGATGAATACTGGACTATAGAATTCAACGAGATCGATAAGGACGAGGACGGATACCTTTCAAAGGATGAATTTAATGAAGTCTATCCAGAACACGGCACAGGGGCTTTCCCATATTTCGATCATAATGGGGATGAATGGGTATCGATGAGGGAATGGTTCGACATGTACGAGTGACAGGCGTGGGTACCAACCATTATGGGTGCAGTAGGGCACTAACGGAAAATAGTAACATCCAAAACCGTTGATAGAGGTATACTGGAGTTCTCTTGGATTGAAGTATTTGGCAAGAAGCCTACACTTTTACTTTGTTTTCAGGCACTACAACATATAGTGCCCTACCTCCAATCACTTCAGCCCCGCCTTTCGCA
>MAXP01000325.1 GCA_001751085.1 Desulfobacterales bacterium C00003060
TTGCTCAGGCTTGCAATAGCCAGCTATTCCGCGCCTTCGTGCCTTGCTCTTGATGCTCATGACTCACCGAGAAAACCGCCATTTATGACCTTCCGAGGTATAGCGCATGCTGCAGGGGGGCTTTTGCTCTATGTCCCGTGCGCCAAGCGGTTCTGTATCACAATTCATGGCCTGCGGCAATGGCTGCCACATGGGAAAAGGCGTTTGGATCTGAAACAGCCAGTTCGGCCAATATTTTCCTGTTGATCTCAACGCGCGTACGCTTCAATCCTTGTGTCAAACGACTATAAGATAAGTTGTTTAGGCGCGCGGCCGCATTGATCCGGACGATCCACAGCCTCCTGAAATCTCGCTTCCGTGCTTTTCGATCCCTGTAAGCGTACTGTAAGGCCTTATCCACGGCGTCGGATGCCGTACGGTATAGCTTACTTCGGCCGCCACGATAACCCTTAGCGAGCTTCAATATCTTTTTTCGCCTTCTTCTGGCTTTAAAACCCCGTTTGACTCGCATAGATCCTCCTGCTGTCTCGTTATTCGTGTAATCGTGAATCGTTATTCGATTTCCAAATCATTGGTACGGAAGCAATCTCTTCACCATATCCCTGTTGCTCTTGTCAATGACATCGTACTTTCGAAGCCGCCGCTTCCTTTTGGATGTCTTTTTGGTCAGGATATGGCTTGCATTCGACCTTGAATAGACTATTTTTCCCGTTCCCGTCACTTTGAAACGCTTTGCAGCGCCTCGGTTTGTTTTCATTTTGGGCATTGTTTTTACACTCTTTCCTTTATCTTAAGCCCAAACCCTTTAGGCTGAGCTGTTAATACGAACACTCCTCTCCATTGCTCTGGATACCAACTTGTAAAAACGAAAGAGGAAATTTCCGGGGAGTTATTTTGGGGCAAGGACCATGAACATGATGCGGCCCTCTCTCCTGGCTGCCAGCTCTACGACGGCAAATTCCGATGTTTCTTCAGTGACACGCTTCAAAACCGCTATCCCGAGATCAGTGTGGGCCAGCTCCCGCCCCCTGAAAATGATTGTAACCTTTACCTTATCCCCTTTGTCCAGGAAGCGCTTTGTGTGTCGCATCTTAACCTGGAAGTCATGATCCCCCGTCATTGGACGTATCTTAACCTCTTTGACTTGAGAAGTTGACTGCCTTTTCTTGGCCTCTTGAAGTTTCTTGTTTTGTTGGTACTTGTATCGGCCATAATCCATGATTCGGCAAACTGGCGGGCTAACATTGGGGGAAACTTCAACCAAATCCAACCCTTGTTCTTCCGCTGTTCCCAAGGCCTCCATAAACGGAATGACCCCGACCTGATTGCCGTCCTGATCTATCAACCGTACCTCTTTGGCCCGAATTCTTCGGTTTACATTGATGCGCTTAACTATATTCTTCACCTCCTTGAGGGTTCGGTGATCACAATTGCCTTGTTATTACTATAAAAAGCTGGGGATAGACAAGTTCTTTTGGACCTTTATCCCACAAAAATCGGACGTTGAGAAAGACATCTCGGCAAGGATAAGTCCAGATAAGGTTTTCCCTTCATCCGCGGCTCAATCTCGGCCAGAAGTTCCGACAGAGGCATCTTTCTTTGGGCACCATCCCTTGTTCGGACGTTGAGACATTGGTCTGCAACCTCTTTTGCCCCCAAAACCAATATATACGGTATCCATTCCTTTTCTGCATCCCTTATCTTGCGACCCATCGTAATGTTCCTGTCGTCATAGTCGATCCGATACGGCACGTTTTCCAAAACCCGCTTGCAGGCGTCGTCGAATTTTTCAGATACCGGAACAAGGCGTAACTGAATTGGGGCCAGCCAGAACGGAAATTCGGCCTTTTGTCCTTTGCTCATCCGCATAGACTGGGTTTCGAGTATGGCATAGACCAACCTATCTATCGAACCTGAAATAGATGCATGTAAGAGAAGAGGATGCTGTTTTTCTCCGTTTTTGTCAACATAGGTTATATCAAATCTCTCGGTATTTTCCACATCTATCTGGACTGTTGACAGGCAGGCTGCTTTGTTCAGGGCATCGATGAAATTGAACTCAAGTTTTGCAACAAAGTAAAAAGACCGTTCGTCCCAGAGTTCCATCAATGCCGGACGGCCACAACAGGAGGCAAGCCGTTCAACAAAGGGCTTGTTTTGGTCAGCGAAATTTCGCACAAACCGTATGGCCACCTCATAATCAAGCTCAAAACCTTCCATACATTGAATGGCCAAATCGGTCTGGCGTAAGAACTCTTCCTTGGCCTGTTCTACGTCTTTGACCAATGTATGAAGGTCGGGCATAGTAAAGGTTCGCAAACGTTTTAGGCCGGCCAACTCACCGGATTGCTCCCGCCTGAATGCGTAGTGGGTCAGCTCGTAGAGCTTGGAGGGCAGATGGTGGTATGAGATCTGCATGTCGTGCTGAATCAGGTATTGGCCAAAGCATGCTGCGAACCGAAGAAAATATTCTTTCTGACCTGAAAGGAGTACATATTGGCGGGCCGGAAACCGCTGCAGATAGAGATTGAGCCCGGGATGCTGATAATCGTACATAATAGGGGTCTCTACCTGCATACCACCATGAGCAATGACAAGACCACTTACGTACGTCTCGGCCAGGCGCTTCATCAACTGGCCCTTTGGATACCAGCGGAAATTCCCCGGGTCTGCTCCTGGTTCATAATCGACCAACTCCATACGCCGCATCAACTCAATGTGTGGGGGTGCTTGATCAGACACACGGGTTCCAGACTTTTCATACCTGTACAACTGCTTTAAGGTGGGCCTTGTCACAAATGAATAATCTTCGGCCGATACCTGTTCCCCCTCAGGTGTCATGATAATCCATTCGGACTTCAGGGCCTTTTCTGCCCTTAGGGCCTGAGACTCTTCTACGCCTTCTGTGGACTTTGCTTCAGACCTGCTCGGCGTGATCGTCTTGGCCAATTCTGACAGGGGATGTCCTTTGCAAGCGATCTCAAAGGCCTTATAGTATCCAAAAGGCGCCCTCAGAATTTTGAATTGGTCGTGGCTTTGAAGCTGTTGGCAGAGCTTATCAAAGAGCTGTACAGCCACGCGGGGGGAAGAAAGCCTGCTTGATAGATGGGCATATGGATAAAGGACCAAATGATCGGTTCCAACCTGATCTGCAAGTGATAAGATTTCCTTGAGGACTTGGTTGACGACAGAATCAACATCGGCTTCATCACCCTTTTCAGCCGCAATAAAGACCACCAGGCTTTCACCAACCTCGCCTTCACGGCTCGCCTTCTGCAGTTCGTTTGGCATGGCCACCGAGGTTTCCCCTGTGACACGAAAAGAAAATCTGTCTGCATGGATCAAAAGAACGCGCATATTGAGAACCCCGAAAAAGCACAAAAGGCATCTGAAGTATACCTCGACAGGTTATGAATGGCGGTTTTCTCTGTGAGCAATGGGCATCAAGAGCAAGGCGCGAAGGCGTGGAATAGCAGGCTATTGCAAGCCTGAGCAACACGGCTATTGATGTTCATTGCCGGCGAAAAATCGGCATTTGTGGCCTTTCGAGGTATATAATCTATTCGGATGCCTTGTATCATTCATGATATTTCAAAATCATGATCAAAGCTGACGCTGTGTACTCCCCCTTGTTCATCGTAGAAAGATATCAATATACTACAAGATAATAAAGTGCAAGGGAAAAACTCGAATTCCAACGGGGCGATGCGCAGCTATATGGCCCTATAGTATTTCGGATTGCGGATTGCGGATTGCGGCGTTAAGCTGCGCATCAGTTTAGCGTAATTTCACTTGGTTATCAGAACCATTCATCCCGCAAATTTGGGCATCCTTCATTTTTACTTTACACTTGATTGAAAAGTAGCAGCGGCATCCTGCCGCTGATTTAAGAGGCTGGAAGCCTCTTCTAC
>MAXP01000326.1 GCA_001751085.1 Desulfobacterales bacterium C00003060
GGCGAGTACAGCGGGGCCAACAAGCAGATCGGGCTGATTACAATAGCGACCTATCAGATCATGACATACCGTCCTGACAAGGAAGGAGACTTCCCTCATCTTCAACTGTTTGACAATCGTAACTGGGGCCTAATTATTTACGATGAAGTTCATATGCTTCCGGCTCCTGTATTTCAGGTTACGGCAGGCTTGCAGGCACGCCGGCGATTGGGCCTGACCGCCACACTTGTGAGGGAAGACGGCAAGGAGGAAGATGTTTTTGCCCTCATCGGCCCCAAAAAGGTCGACGTGCCCTGGAAAGAAATGGAAAATCAGGGCTGGATTGCCAAAGCCAGGTGCTGTGAAATCCGCATGCCCTTGCCTGAAGATCTGCGAATGCCTTATGCAGTTGCCGATAAACGAAAGAAGTTCCGTATTTCATCGGAGAACCCTGCAAAACAACAGGTGGTTCGTCAGATTCTGAAGCTTCACAAGGACAAGCAGGTCCTTTTGATCGGGATGTACATAGATCAACTCAAGGACATTGCCGGCGATTTCAATATTCCATTGATTACAGGATCAACCACCCAGGTCAGGCGGGATGATCTGTACAGGGATTTTAGAGACGGGAAAATCAATATACTGGCGGTTTCCAAAGTGGCAAATTTTGCTGTTGACTTGCCTGACGCATCCGTGGCCATACAAATTTCAGGGACATTCGGTTCCCGGCAGGAAGAAGCACAGCGACTTGGCAGGATCTTAAGGCCAAAACAGGGAGAAAACCAGGCCTACTTCTATTCACTTGTAACACGGGACACAGTAGAACAGGATTTTGCATTAAAACGCCAGCTTTTCCTGTGTGAACAGGGGTATCAGTACAGCATCAAGGCCGCGGATGGTTTTTAATAAGAGGAATCGGCATCCTTCGTTCCTCGGTTTACACTTTTCAAGAATGCTGGCGCCAAGAGATAAATTCTTTTGTTCGTACTTTTTGGTGTCAGGTGTCAGGTGTCAGGAGCGAGAAATGCAAGATCTGAAACCTGAACACTGAAACCTGAAACCCCAAGCCTGGAGTGGTGAAAAGAAGTGTAAACTACTTTATGACGAAAATGAAGGATGCCGAGGAATAATATGGATAAAGATGACATGCTGAAACGGATGTGCCAGTTCGGGCTAAGCCAGGCTGACATCAAGGCTATTTGTCAAATACGGGATTTGCCACCGGCATGTTTGAAATCCCGTGATCTCTTCCAGCACAATTTTCTTAGCGACACCGGAATTGAGAAGGTCATGGCTTCTCTGGACGAGAAGCAGCTTCTGTTTTTTCATCTGCTCAATGCGGCCGGCGAGGAAATGGACATCACCTTTTTTACGCGGCTATATGAGGAAGCTCATCCGCATAGTTACGGCTATACTTTCAATGAACAATACAAAGTAGTATTCAATAAGGTCAAGACAGAGCTGGTCCGGAAGGGGTTGCTTCTATGCACCGAGAAGCAAAAGGACGTATGGGACACAACCACCGTACTGGAGCGCCAACGATTCATGTTCCCCGCGGATTTTTCACCTTACTTGCCCCCTCCGGCAAACCCTGTACTTATTGACAAACCTGGCGATAAAATAGAGCGGAAAGATATTCTCCGGGATAAACTTGCCGAGATTCTTGAAACCAGGAAAGCTCCGGGCTCTCAACCAGATTCAGTCCAGGGGAGCTTGCATATCAAGGATGGAACACTGCTTTTGGGTAAAAGTCCGTTTACCGTTAAGCGGCTGAAAGGCTGGAACAGATCACGATGGTCAAGTTCTGTCAGGATTGATCCCAAGTCAGACAATAGTCGGCTGGCTCCTGTAGAGATTATCAGTTATGCGCTGTCCTTTTTGAAAGAACGTGAGTGGGCTGTGCCGGATGACATTCTTCCTCTTTGGAAGATAGCGCACCCGACAGTCACAAAGTTGCCCGACATCGGGTCTGCATTGGAAAAAGGCTGGAAATACGGATGCCTTGAAAAGATTACAAGCGGCGGGAAGACATTTTACCGCTTAGTAAAAATTGATACAGGCCTGGACAACCGGAAGCCTGAAGATTTTCTGTCAATAATAAACGATGAATTTATTGAAATCGACCTTTCATGCATACCCTTGGACGCCCTTGAACAGTTGGCCGAAACAGGCAAAATGAGCATACGGCAAGGAAGGCTTGCATTACAACCGGACCTTGTAAAAACCAGTCACGCATCGAAAAAAACAAAGGAGGCCCCAACATTTATCTGGCTGCAGAAACATCATCAGGCATTCAGAAAGATCGTCAGGGCAATAAATAAACTGGAAGGCAAAACCGTTGTCCACAACAACATTATGATAGCAAGGATCAGAGATTTAAGCCTGAAAGTGCTTCTGGAAAAGAAATTTACCGATACAAAACAGGTAGTCTCCCTTTCCGAGGAGTTCATCTCGTTTCCTGTAAACCTGCTTTCGGAAATCCAAAAGGTTGTAACCAAATCAGGACATGCAGTGAAATTTATTGATGCCAATGACAATGATTAAGCTTGAAAAAACAGATGTGGAAAGCCTGGAAGTTTTTCTTAATACATACGATCTGCGCAGAGACCTGCATGCCTTTGTGCGCTATGTATCTGAAAATGAGATAAAGCGTGCTCACAGGGACAACTCACTGCCAAAGGCCCATCTTAAGCGGATTGCAAAAATGATGTCAGATAGTTCCTTGATCAGGGATATAAACGAGGATGGACATTCATCCTGGATAGCCTTTATTGACCGTCTAAGCTTGGATCTTGAATTTGTTGATTACGAAACTAAAGGAACATACATGGGGTATACCAGCCATACGGAATCCTATCCTGACAACTATATAGGATTTTTGGACAAGACATACGATAATTTTCTTAATCAATCATTGCAGAAGCAGGAAGATAAAATACTGAAAGCCCTTGTAACTAATGCCGCGCCCTGTAGAAACGAATTCTTTGTCAGTGCCCCGTTGAGTATCCTGGATAAGTTTGCCTATAGGGGTTGTGCCACGGGAACGATGAATCACATTGCTTTTCCAAAAGCAAGGACATATCTGCTAAAATTGATAGCCAACTGCCATCCCGGGGTCTGGTACAGCACTGCGTCGCTGATTGAGTACATAGAGAACAATAATCCATTTTTCCTTATCCCTGAGAAGCTCCCCTTGAAAAGCGTCGAGCACAAGAAAGATCGCTACCATAATTTCAGTGAGAGAAAAACAGGTGGAGCATGGGGCGAATCCTGGGGCGTTGGGAATTTAGAAGATAGGTTTCAAAGAGTTGAGGGAAGGTTTGTCGAACGGTTTCTTGAAGGAATACCGCTTAATATGGGCTATGTTGATGTGGCATATTCCAACGAACAAGACGAGGTTATTCCGTCAATTAATAAACTCCGGGCTTTCCGGGTTACCGACCGCTTATTATGCGCCATGAACGAATCAATCAAGGAACCTGAAATAACAGTACTGCCGAATTATGAGATACACGTCAACTCCATGTTCTATCCGGCAAAAGCCCTGGACCGGCTGCTTGATCTGTGCGATGTCATCACAGAGGATGTTCATACGGTTTTAAAACTGGCCAAGAAGAAAGTGATTGAACAACTTGCTGTCAATCAGAGGCTGGATATCAACGGCCTGCTAAAAGGGCTTTCAGTTCACGATATCCCGGCTAATGTGAAAAAGGAGATTGCAGCCTGGGCTCAGCATGCTGATAACTTCACTGTTTATCAAGGCTTCGGCCTGCTGGAAGGGAATATGGACAAGGACTCTGCCGAAGAGTTTGCCTCAGTAGCCATCGCACCGGATGTCAATATTGTCCATGATCCTCAAAAGCTATATGAATATTTGGAAAAAGCGGAAAAGATTCCTATCTATGTAAATCATCCTGATTCAGGTCTTAAATCCCTTGCGGATAACGTTCAAAGCAAGTTTGCCAGAAAAAATAGACCAAAAAAGAGTGCCCCAAGAAGAAAACAGTTCACACTAAAACGTACGATTTACACAATCCTTGAGTTCCCTGACAGGGAAATATATGAAGCATTTACAAGCACTCTCCTCGATAATGAATCTGTTCTGGATACAAACAACCACACCAAAACGGTAACCTTCACAAAAAAGGACGAGAAGATAGTTATGGAAGTATTGAATTCACTAAAAAAGCAATACACTACTGTTATAAGGGACACTTGATTGTCGGGCGTCGGGGGTCGGGATGCAGGATATGAGCTGATTATGGAATCTTTTAGCCAGGCGTTCGCTTTGGGCCATGACCTCGCCCATGGAT
>MAXP01000327.1 GCA_001751085.1 Desulfobacterales bacterium C00003060
GTCATGAAGGTTTTTCCTCAGAGATTGATCAACGTGGAGGTAAAGGATAAACCGCGTATTGAGGAAGTGCCTGACATTGTCGCTGCTGTTGAGCATGTGGAGAATGCCTTAGTGGACAGGGGAAGGGTACTGGTCCGCTATTCCGGCACACAGCCCATGTGCCGCGTTATGGTGGAGGGGCCTACCCATGAGGAGACAGAAAAGTATTGCAGCAGGATTGCTGAGGTCGTGAGAGAAAAACTCGGTTGAGAAGATACGATCCGCCGGTGGCGTTGACTGATTTTACGAGGTCTTTACACTTGTGAGGTGGGCATTATGAAAAAGCTGGACAAAAAGATCGGTCTTGTTGGTGCGGGAAATATGGGAGAGGCCATAATCAATGGTCTCATAAAATCGGGGCTGTCTATGTCAGCACAGATCTGGGCCTCTGATGTGCGGGGCGCACGGCTTCGACAACTGAAAGATACCTATAAGATCAATATCACTCAAGACAACACGGAACTCTTTGGCCGGGTGGATATTGTCATCCTGTCAGTAAAGCCCCAGCATATGGATGAGGTCCTGCAATGTCTTGCAGGGGCTTTTTCCCATGCTGATGTGGGAGTAAAGCTCATCATTTCCATTGCCGCCGGTTTTCCCATTAAAAAAATGGAAGGGATCCTGTATTCCCAACTGGATGACGATTCCAAGGGACTTCTTCCCATTGTCCGCGTAATGCCAAACACACCCGCCCTGGTCCTGGCCGGCATGGCCGGCATGAGCGGCAACCGCTATGCAAGGGAGACCGATCTGAACCAGGCCCGTACAATCTTAGAGGCCATTGGAAAGGTGATTGAATTTGAAGAGGAAGACCTGGATGCGGTGACTGCCCTCAGTGGTTCAGGACCGGCTTACATCTTTTACGTGATCGAGTCGTTGGTGGAAGCTGGGGCCGGGCTGGGGTTGAGCCCTTCACATGCAATGAGTCTAACACTTGAAACCATAAAGGGATCGGTAAGGCTTCTGGAAGAGACCGGTGAGGCACCAGCCTCGCTTCGAAAAAAAGTAACATCCAAGGGCGGGACCACTGAAGCAGCGCTCAGTGTGCTGGAAAGCTGCGGTGTGAAGGATCGTCTTGTGGAGGCCGTTCGAGCTGCGGCCCAGCGGTCCAAGCAGCTAAGTTAAGAACTTAAACTTGCACCATGCTGTGGAAACACCCGCGGACCCAAAACCGATGAGGACATTGGTGTTGTGCTTTAGCTTTCCCTCTTTCAAGGCGCAGCCCATTGCCAGGGGCACTGATGCAGAGACCGTATTTCCAAATCTCTTGTGGGTGTTATAACCCGTCTCTGCACCCAGTTTGCACGATTTGATCACCTTGTCGCTCATAGCATCGCTTGCCGAATGGCTAAAAACGATTTCGTGCTTGAAGTTTTTCAGTACGGCATCTTCCCGGTAATGCTTGCACAGTTTCGAAAATACAAACCTAAATATCTTTTCGCCATAGGAAAAGAACCTGAGGGGTTCAATCTCTTTTCTTAGCTCGCCATCGCTATATTCGTTGAAATGCGGCAGAGGGATCTTGCACAGCTTGTGCTGATTTCCCCATGTCCTAAAGGTGGCGTAGTACTCATCTTCCTCGTCAGAATCGGTTACAATGGTTGCGGTTGCGGCCTCACCAATGGTAAATGTGGGAAAATTAAATTCAATATCCTTCACGGACTTGAATTCAAAATTGGCATATTCACGAAAATTAAACTCACAGTTCATGATCATCACGTTCTTGTACATGCCGGTCTTTATAAAAGAATGGGCCACATGAATCGCTCTAAGCCAGCTCGCACAGGCATCCAATATGTCAAAGCATGTGGCTTTGTTCAGCTTAAGTATTTTTTGAAAAACATTGGCAGTAGCAGGCTCAATATATCCTCTGCCAACACCCACATAAATCAACAGATCTATGTCTTCAGGAGACATGTTGGCTGACTCTAAGGCCTTCCTGCCGGCCTCAATACCAAACTGGATTGCCTTTTCGTCTTTTGCTCTGTGATATCGTACTGAGGTCACCGCCTTTTTGAACAATTCATCAAATTTGCAGGCAAGCACGTCCAATGCCTTTTGTGTCAAATAATGGGTGCTCCTGGAAATGATCTCCTGAATAATCTCGGCATTGGTTACAAGCCTACTAGGCATTGCATATTCAATCGCACAGAATCTCATCAGTTCTTTCCCTGTCAACTCCTTGGTTTCTTAACAACACGTCCTAAACCTGTCAGACAATTACGCGCATGCTAATGTCCACGGCCCTTGCCGAGTGGGTCAAAGCGCCTACGGAAATTATATCAACGCCGGTATTGGCAATTTCAGCCAATGTATCCCGGGTAATCCCTCCCGAGACCTCGATCAAGGCCCTGCCGTCTATGACATTAACAGCTCTCTTTATCTCGTTTAGGTCCATATTGTCAAGCATAATGATGTCTACACCGCTTTCAAGAGCCTCTTTGACTTGGTTCAGGCCTGAGACCTCCACTTCTACTCGTAGAAGATGTGGGCAACTCTTCCGAACCCTGGCCACCGCCTCGCTGATCCCGCCGTACGCCACAATGTGGTTGTCTTTGATCAAGATGCCGTCGTAGAGCCCAAAACGATGGTTGTAGGCCCCTCCGACCTTTACCGCATACTTTTCCAGCCGGCGCCACCCCGGAATGGTCTTACGGGTATCGGTCAGTCGCACATTGGATCCAGCTACTTCATTTACATATTGTCTGGTAAGGGTTGCAATCCCTGAGAGCCGCTGGAGAAAATTAAGGGCTGTTCGTTCCCCCGATAGCAGAGCTCGAAGTTTGCCGGTTGCCATCAGGATTTCATCCCTTTTGTCTATCTCGGCACCATCTTGAAAGACGGACTCAAAACTCATGGCAGGGTCAAGGGCGATAAAAACCTGTTGGGCCATGTGTAATCCAGCCAAAACCATGGACTCTTTGGCAAGAATCACAGCCTGTGCCA
>MAXP01000328.1 GCA_001751085.1 Desulfobacterales bacterium C00003060
GTGTGAAGATGGCAGGATGTTAAACAACAAAGGGGGGCCTGAGAGCGGAAAAAATCTGGGGTGCTGAATATCAAATTGCCATAAAATGCCAAGATTTTACCATTTCGGACTCTTGAGTCATCCTCTCTAAAGGCGACGTCCAAATACCCAATGAACGGAATTTTCTATACCCCAATGTCCCCTGACAGCCTCAAAGAACCGCTTCGCATCATTGTCTATACTTCCGATGTAATACCGTTGCTCAATTGAAACCTTANNTCTTCAAGTCGTCAATGGTATCTGTTGTCAAGTACCGACGAATTTCAGAGCGACCATGACCCTTCTCTTCGGTCTCAATAAGTGGTTAATAATAGATAGATTTTAATGCGATTGCCCTACCCGGCTTTGCCTTTTTGCCCAGCTTAGGGGGCCTTAGGGGTTTGTCTCCATGATTCAGTCGTTTGCTGGACTATTGAAGTAAGGGCGGGCCAACACTTTAGGCGTTTTTCCAAAGCACCACGAAAAAAATATAAAAAACAGGTTGTCATTTTCTACAAAAGCCTTATAATGAATACTTGACTGCTTAACGCCATGGCAGGACTCTCTTGGGCACAGGTTTTGACACATCCTGCCATTGAGTTTTCATCGGTCACTGACCCCTCCTTTGCTTTCAGCAATCCTCTGAAATTGCGGTAGCACGACTGGTTGGCGACTACGATATGTGTTTATGATAGTCTTATCAGTGCTGCTGCCGTAGATCAAAATCAGGAAATATGTTTGCCCTGCGGCTTGCACCCTAACCCCCAACTACGGTAGGCGTTTACAGGTTCAGAGTTCACCGTTCAGATTTTCGGTTAACCCTGAACCCTTGACACGAATCAGCAGTTCAGAATTTCGGTGAACGCTGAACGTCTGAACCCGTAAACGGTTACAACTGGGGAAACCACCCGTTTCAGAGCCGGAAATAGCAAGGAGAATATTGTATTATGTCTTTTGAAAATTTGCAGTTAGTTTCGCCTATCCTGAAAGCCGTTAACGAATGCGGTTACACCGATCCAACACCGATCCAGGCCAAGTCTATCCCGAAAGTCCTGGCCGGGCGGGATCTGATAGCCTCTGCCCGGACCGGCACAGGCAAGACCGCAGCCTTCATACTGCCGGCTCTGCAGCGCCTGAGCGCTCCTTGTCCTGGCCGAAAACGCGGTCTGCGAGCGCTCGTGTTGACACCTACGCGCGAGTTAGCTGAACAGATCACGCAGTCAGCTCGCCTCTATGGCAAATACCTGCGTGTTAAAAGCACTTCCATTGTCGGTGGCATGCCGTACCATGGGCAGATCAGAGCATTGTCGAAGTCGCTCGATCTGGTCATCGCAACACCGGGGCGTCTAATTGATCACCTTGAGCACAGACGCATCAATCTCTCAGGTCTGGAACTATTGGTGCTGGATGAGGCCGACCGTATGCTCGATATGGGATTTATCGAGGATGTGGAGAAAATTGTGCACAGTGCCCCACCTCAACGCCAGACGCTCTTGTTTGCGGCGACACTGAACAACACGATAGTCAAACTGGCGCGGCGTATTCTGAAGCAACCGGAGCATATTGAAATTGCGACCCCAAAAACCACCCATGAATATATCGAACAGCGCCTGCACGTGGCCGATAACCTTAAGCATAAGCACAGTATGCTGCAAAGCCTCATCGCTGACCCCGGCATGACTAAGGCGATTATCTTCTCGGCTACGAAAAGGGATGCCGATAACCTGGCCAGGGAACTTTATGCCCAGGGCCATGCCGCAGCAGCACTGCATGGCGACATGAAGCAAAGTGCTCGAAATCGCACTATGAGCAACATGCGGCGAGGAAAAATCAGGTTGCTGGTTGCAACGGATGTGGCCGCACGCGGTATTGACGTCGCCGGTATCAGTCACATCATTAATTTTGATCTGCCTAAATGTGCTGAAGATTACGTCCACCGCATAGGCCGTACCGGTAGGGCCGGCGCCTCAGGTATCGCCATCTCTTTTGCGTCGTCTAAGGAATTCAATGAGCTTTCCCGGATTGAACGCTATATAGGCAAAACTCTGCCCAAGCACGTAGTCCCCGGGCTTGAACCTACGCATTCGCTACGGCAAATGACGACGAAAAAGAAAAGGGGATGGCAGCCATCGGGGCAAGGAAATGGGCGCAATGGGTTGAAGCGGAAAACCTTCGGCAACAAGCGCAATACCGTCACTGCAGGATATTCCAGAGACAAAAAGTGGGGATCGACAAAGAAGGAAAAGAAACTGATCGTAGAGTACCGCAACAGTAAAGCAATCCGGCAGGTGAGGGGCGTGAGCTGAGCTATGGACCAGAAGTCGATTAGAAACATAGCGATTATCGCCCATGTCGATCACGGCAAGACCACCCTTGTCGACCAGTTTTTCAAGCAAAGCGGCATGTTCCGCGACAACCAGGCCATAACCGAACGGCTCATGGACTCCATGGACCTGGAGCGGGAACGCGGCATCACCATAGCCGCCAAGAACGGTTCTTTCCGGTACCGGGATTACGTGATCAATATCATCGACACCCCGGGCCATGCCGATTTCGGCGGCCAGGTTGAGCGGGTGCTGCGCATGGCGGACGGCTGCCTGCTCCTGGTGGATGCCCAGGACGGCCCTATGCCCCAGACCTATTTCGTGCTGAAAAAGGCCCTGGCCATTCAGCTTCCAGTGCTGGTAGTGATCAACAAGATTGACAAGCCAGCGGCCCGGCCGCACTGGGCCGTGGACCAAGTATTCGATCTTTTCATTAAGCTGGAGGCCTCTGACGAACTGCTCGATTTTCCGGTAGTCTTTGCCTCGGCCAAGGCGGGGTATGCCTTCGACGATCCGGACGCCCCCATTGACGGTGCTTCCATGGTGCCACTCTTTGAAAAAATCATCGCCCATATCCCGCCGCCAGCCGGTGACCCGCAGGCCGTGCTCCAGCTCCAGGTGAATACCATCGATTACTCCCCTTATCTGGGAAAGCTCGGCATCGGCAAGGTGGTAAACGGCTCTATAAATATCAGTCAGAATATCACGGTGGCAAACCGGGACGGCAGCCTGGCACCGGCCCGCATCAGAAAAATATTCCGGTTTGAGCGAGACCGGAAAGTACCGATCGAGGCAGCCAGCGCCGGGGAAATCGTGGCCGTGGCCGGCATGGACGACATCACCGTGGGCGTTACCTTCACCGACCCGGACGATCCCCGCCCTCTGCCGGTCATCAATATCGATCCCCCCACCGTCGCAATGCATTTCATCCCCAACGATTCTCCCTTTGCCGGTCAGGAGAGCAAATTCGTCACTCCCCGCCACTTGGAGGAACGCCTCTTCAGGGAGACTGTGGCTGACGTCGCCCTGAGCGTGGAATCTCTGGGAGCTGGCGCCGGTTTTAAGGTTTCCGGTCGTGGGGAGCTGCACCTTTCGATCCTTATCGAAAAGATGCGGCGAGAGGGATATGAGTTCCAGGTGACCCGGCCTCAAGTCATCATGAAGGAAGAAAACGGCCAACTACAGGAGCCTTACGAGGAATTGACCATTGATGTGGACGAACAGTACCAGGGACCGGTGATTGAAAAGCTGGGTGGACTGAAAGGGCAGATGCTGGAGATGAGCCGTCGCAACGAGATAATCCGGTTGGTCTACAAGGTCCCGACCCGTGGGCTTATGGGCTTCCGCAGCGAATTTCTCACCGACACCAGGGGTATGGGTGTGATGAACTATATCTTTGCCGGCTACGGCCCGTTTGCCGGGGAGCTCTCAAATCGCAGCAGCGGTGCGCTTGTGGTCAAGGAAACCTGCACCACGGTGGCCTATGCCCTCTTCAACCTGCAGGAGAGGGGGCGCCTTTTTCTGGGCCCAGGGGTCAAGGTTTACGGCGGTCAGATCATCGGTGAACATTGCCGAGCCGGTGACCTGGTGGTAAACCCGGCCAAGGGCAAGAAATTGACCAACATGAGGGCCGCGGGCTCGGATGAAAACGTCATCCTCACACCGCCGCACCGCCTGAGCATCGAGGACTGCATTGCCTTTATCAACGATGATGAACTGGTGGAGGTGACCCCGGCCGCCATTCGGCTGCGCGCGCGGAACTGATCCCCTAAAAAAGGCAGAGCCCTAACTCTGCCTTCCAATCCAACATACAAGGAACTATTGACTTCCACAATTAAGATCAAATTCTTGAAAACCAAGTTGACAAGCTCCACTTTCTTCATCGATCACTCCAATAAAACATATTAGATTGCCATTCATAAATCGTGGAACGCTTGTAACCCAATCGCTTACTACCTTAGAAGAGCCTGTGGGGATGGATATACCACTAAAAAGAGGCTTAATACCATCTTGCCAACCACAGTCTGTAAGGCTTATATAATCACTCGTCCCCTTTTTATTAAAGACTAAGAAAAGACTATTTTTCCCACTGTCTATTCCAATATTACCAAGAGCAGCATAATCAAAAAAAACCCAGCACG
>MAXP01000329.1 GCA_001751085.1 Desulfobacterales bacterium C00003060
GCTGGGCACCTCAGGCAATTATCTGATGGAAGACCATACCGTGGTACGCTGCCGGGACGAATTTTTCATTCCCGATCTGAGTATCCGAACAATGCACAATAAATGGCTTGAAATGGAACCGCGAGACATTACCCAAAGAGCGGCAAAGCTTCTTGAAAAGCGACTATCCGCATATGAAAAACCGCAGATGGACCTCAAGCTTGAAAAGGAGTTGATTCAATACGTTGAGGACCGAAAGCACAACGTGTGATTCCAGATTGTTAACCCGGTAAAGCCGGAACTGAATTGAAGATTGATGATATCGTAAAAAGTTAAAAATGCCCTCTCCCTCGACGGGAGAGGGTTGGGGTGAGGGTGAAAAATGATTGAATTTCTACCCGTTATATCCCCCTCCCCTTAATCCCCTCCCGCCAGGGGAGGGAAAATGAGGTTTTTTACAAACCTATCAAGATTGAAGATTTTCGGTGCGAAAATCAACCTGCTTAATCGAAATTTCTAAATAGGAGATGCTAATGGATTACACTAATCGTGATTACGGCATCAATCATATCAGGGCCAGAAAAAATCACTGCTGCTACGGCATGGGGCTGGGCATTATCATCCTGGATGATGTTTATCCCGCCTTTCCTGGCGACGTCAGGAATGCCAGTACTTATCCCTACCCGGTTCAATACGAAATCGTGGAAGGCGTCGATATCGAGACTCTGGTGTTCAATGAAGACAAGTCTCCCTGTCTGGAGCCGATTAAAAAAGCCGCTAAAAAGCTGGAGCGGATGGGCTGCAGGGCCGTATCGGCCGAGTGCGGCTATTTTTCCTATTTTCAAAAGGAGATTGCGGCCAGCGTGGACGTGCCGGTCTTCATGTCCAGCCTCTTGCAGGTCCCCCTGGCCCAGCAGGTCATCGGCCCCGACAAAATGGTAGGCATCTATGTCGGGACAAAGAGCGCCGTACGGGATGAACATTTAACCTCAGTGGGGATTCAACTGGGCAGTAATTACGTTATTGAAGGCGCCTGTGATAACGACGTCTGCCTCGAGTTCGTCAACCTCTGGAATGAGGGGAAGCGTCCGGACCGACCGGAGGCCGATTATGACAAAGCAGCCAGGGAGTTCGTCAGCCATGGTGTAAACTTCTTCAAGCAAAACCCGAATATAGGAGCCATGGTCCTGGAATGTACAGGCTTTCCGCCTTTTGCCCGCCAGTTGCAGCGGGAGATAGACATTCCCGTCTTCAGCTACAGCACCCTGCACGATTATGCCTATTCCGTAACGGTACACCGAGATTTTTATGGCCACGTCTGATCCTTCCGGTAGTCAGCTGCCATGGCAGGCGGTGGTTCATCAGGCTTGATTTATATCATTTTCTCTATATATTTCTGCAAATCCCGGTTCACATCCGCCGGCAGCCCAGGCGTTTCATAGGTTTTCAAAATCTCTTTATACTTTTTACCGGCCGCCTCCACGCTCTGGGGAGATCCGCTTGCCTGCCAGCTTTCAAAGTCGTCACGGTTGGATAACTGCGGCTGATAAAACTCAGTTCTGAAATGCTCAAAGGTGTGATCCTTGTCAATGAAATGGCCGCCGGGACCGGCTTCCTTGATTACATCCAAACCTAGAGTATCTTCATTAACTTCATATCCCCTCTTAATTCTTTTTAAGATTCCGCACATTTCATCATCAATAATGAATTTCTCATAGGACATGCAATTGTAGGATTCCAGAATGCCTGCACTGTGCAGCACAAAGTTGACGCCACTGACCTGAGCCATTAAAAGGCTCATCATGGATTCATAGGCCGCCTGGGCATCGGGTGCCTTGGCATCACAGACCGCACCGCCGCTGCGCGAGGGAAGGTGGTAGAAACGGGCCATCTGGGCGGTTGCAGCCGTATTCATGGCCATTTCAGGAGACCCGATGCTCAGGGCGCCGCTGCGCATTTCAGTGTTGGAGGAAGAGCCGGAAAAAATCACCGGTGCTCCTTCCCGTACCAGCTGCGTTAAAACGATTCCGGCCAGTATTTCGGCGGTTTGCAAAGCCAGGTTGCCGGCCAGCGTTGCCGGCCCTGTTGCTCCGGCAATGGCCAGAGAGGTAACAAGCAGCGGTTGACCAGCTTTTGCATATTCCATCAAAGCCCCTATCATTCTATCGTCATATTTCAAAGGAGACAGGGAGCAAAGGATACTGATTAGCCGAGGTTTTTCCGCCAATTGAGCTTCGCTGCCAAATAGAATGGAGGCCATGCGGATACTGTCTCTGGCACCGAGCTCTCCCATAGCGCTGCCCATAAAGCATTTATCGGAATATTTAATGGCGGTATAAAGCATCTGGGCGTGGCGGATTTCATGAGGTACATTGTTGGGCTCGATGACCGTGCCGCTGCAGATATCCTGATTTGTACTGGCTGCGGTCAATTTAACGAAGTTTACGAAGTCTTGCAAAGTTCCTTTTCGTCTGCCGGAATCCAGATCGGTGACAAAAGGCGCTCCGTAACCGGGAGTAAAAGCGATATGATCACCGCCGATAATGACGTCCTTTGCGGGATTACGTGCATAAAGCCTGAATACGCTGGGCGCCTTTTTAATTTGCTTTTCTACGAACCGGGCAGGGAAGAATACCCGCTCGCCGTCGACTTTGGCACCTCCTTTTTTCAGTACTGCCAGAGCCGGTGGATAGCCAAACTTCACTCCGATTTGCGTCAAAATCTGCAAAGCGGTTTCATGAACCTGCTCAACCTGTTCGTTCGTCAACAATTCGTAGGGTTGCATTCGGCATATCCCCCTTTTTTAAAAGCTCACCACGGAAGGACACATAATATGGCTATTATTTTGAAATTATATTCAAGTCAAGGGAAAAGATGATCGCAGTTAGAAAAACCTTCCAAATTAATCACCTATTACCACAATGTTGGAAGCCCTATCCTTCATCAGGCCGAAGATGTCCCAAATCGGCTCCCATTGAAGCTTGAAGCCTTTATCATCTATGATGAGTCCTCATCGCCCAGCGCGGATGATTATATCATCCGCCGCCGGCGAATTATCCGATTGAAACCTGCCTTAAAAAAACCCGACCGCAGGCAAACCGGTGAGCTATGCTCAAACTGGTCTGAAATTGCAATCCCGGCGTAAAAAATTAATCTTGACAACAAAACCTGCTTTGGTTATCTCGATGGATATTGTTTGCGTTAATGGGCGCTTCAATATGTTGGGTTGTAGCTGAACCCGATACACCAT
>MAXP01000330.1 GCA_001751085.1 Desulfobacterales bacterium C00003060
TCCCCATCCGTACATGGGTGCCGATTTTCGGAACATCCTTGCAAAATACCGTGGTGCAATTAGGTTCGACAAATATTGCCTCTGCCACGTCCTTGCCGACTTTTCGCTTGTCGATGTCAAAGGCTGACACCACCTCGATGTCGCAGGGTCTGTATCCGCCGATCTCCCAATGCATCAGACCTATAGCGTTTTTGCTATCCTTATTGCCGTAATAATAGATGCCCTGAACCAGTGAGCTGGCGCAATTACCCATTCCAACAATACCAATCCTAATGTTCAGTTTCAATTGTTATCCTCCCTTTTTCACATTTTATGAGATCCACGCGATCTCACTACCACGTCACATGAACATGTTATAAACGCCGGTTAGCACAAACCAACGCCATTCAGGGGACAGCCCTGGGTGTTACCGGGACCTGTGCAACCCAAACTGACAGCCATCCCAAATTAAATTGTGTATGCAGGACGGAGAAGGTCTCTCGATAGGAGAGCCGCGGTTAACATTTGGAAAGCAATAGCAGGTGATTAGCAACCCGCTGTCGGCATGGCGATCAATCGGCAGGCAAATCGCAACACACAAAATACCACATTAACCATCATTATATCAGTTTCAGAGATCTTTGTCAAGCCGACACAACCAGCAATTCTGATTTCGGATTTCCAGTTCCCTGTGTTTTATGGACCTTATGGTCAAAATTAGAATTGCTGGTCGACATGTCCCGCCGCTTCATGACAGGTGAGAGGCCATAATTCGGCCGCAGGAACATCTCCTGCCATGATGGCGTCGAACAGATATCAAGGTCGGTTGCTCTTGATTGATGCCTCTATCTTGAGGCCGTATTTTTCAATCCTTGCCAGCAGTGTCGGTCGAGAAATACCGAGCAGTTCCGCCGCGCGGGTGCGGTTGCCGGAAGTGAGCTTCAGTGTTTCAGTGATTATCACCTTGGCAAAGTCGTCCATCACGGAGTTAAACATATGCTTTGCAGTGCCGTATGTGAGTGCCTTGCGAACCCATTGACGGATCACTTCATCTGTGGTGCTGTCTGTTCCCACAGAGACACGCTCGCGGGCCGTGGCCTGGGCCATATCCTCCCGGCTGATGGGTCCGCCTCGGTTGAAGATCAATGCTTTTTGTATGGTGTTAGCCAGTTCGCGGACATTGCCTGGCCAATGCTGACCGCTAAGAAAGGTCATTGCCTTTTTGGTTATCCCCGGATTATCTGTCCCCATTTCCTTTGAAAACCGGGCAACAAAGTAATCCGTAAGGAACGGGATATCGTCCAACCGTTCATATAGGGGAGGAAGGCGGAGGGTTACTACCTTAAGACGATAGTAGAGATCCTCTCGGAACCGTCCCTCTCGTAAGGCAGCTTCAAGGTCCCGGTTGGTAGCGGCAATAATTCGCACGTCCACAGGAATGGCCTCGTAGGCACCAAGGCGTTCTATCCTCTTTTCCTGGAGCAGGCGCAGGATCTTGGCCTGGATGTTGAAGGGCATGTCGCCGATTTCATCAAGGAACACTGTCCCGCCATGCGCTTGCTGGATCTTGCCCACCCGGCGACTAACTGCGCCGGTGAAGGCCCCTTTCTCATATCCGAACAGCTCACTTTCAAGGAGGGTGTCGGGAATGGCCACGCAGTTTATCACAAGAAAGGGTTTGTCCGGCCGGAGACTGTGCTGATATATGGCTCGGGCCACCAGCTCCTTGCCGGTGCCGGACTCGCCACGGATCAGCACCGTGGCATCAGTAGGGGCCACCCGGCCAATTGCCTTGTAGACTTCCTGCATGGCCTTGCTCCGACCAATGATCGCTTCGGCGGAAGCTGCCTCCGGTACTGCGTTTATCTGCACCTTTGCGCGCATGAGTCGACCCGCATCAAGCGCCTGGTCAATCAAGGCCAAGATGTCGGGAATCTCGAATGGCTTGAGCACATACTCGAAGGCCCCTAACTTGGTCGCCTTGATGGCAGTCTCGGTGGTACCGAAGGCGGTCATCACGATAACAGGAAGCTTGGGTGTTATTTCGCGCATTGCCCGAAAGGTCTCAAGTCTACTCATTGCGGGTAAGCGCACATCCATGACGACCATGTCCGGCAAAGACTCACGGACCATAGCAATGGCCACCTCGCCTGTGGGCGCAGTCCGCACGGCATGGCCTTCTTCAGTCAAGAGCTTGTCGAAGCTTTGCCGCAATTGGGCATCGTCATCAACTATCAGAATCTTACCCAATTTCGTTCCTCCTTGCGTGGAAGTGTGATCGTAAAGGTTGCTCCCTTGCCCTCCTGTGACCTTAGATTGAGCCAGCCACCGTGCTCTTCTACGATGCGGGCGGCAATGCTCAGGCCAAGGCCTGTGCCGTCCTCCTTGGTGCTGTAAAACGGTTCAAACAACTTGTCCTGGATAGCTTGAGGGACCCCTGGGCCATTGTCTTTTACCTGGATGACCACAACCCGCCCCAATGGTTCGATAAGGCCGTCTTGTTCAGAGACCACAATCCGGCCGCCGTCTTCCATGGCCTCCCCTGCATTGACCAGCAGGTTGGCCAGGACTTCTTTCAATTGCTCGGGATCTGCCATGATTTCAGGGAGCCGCCTTTGGCGATTAAGCTTGACATGCGCATTGTACGATTCGAGGCGGTGTCGGAGAAGCTGAAGGGCCATGTCAACTACATCAGAAGGACTCACCTTCTGCATTTTCAGCTTGGGCGGCCGGGAAAACTCCAGGAAATTCTGAACGATGTTGTCAATGTGGCGAATCTCTGCGGAAATTACTTCGAAGTCGTCTTCCTGGGTTACAGAAAGCTCCAGCGTTCGTCCCATAGAGAACAGCCGCATCTTCACCGATGTCAGGGGATTCCGGATGCTATGAGCCATCCCGGCAGCCAGCCTGCCCACAAGAGCCAACTTCCCTGACTGCAAGAGATGCTCCTGGCTTCGTTCAAGCTCGATTCTGGTTTGGCCCATGTCTTCCATCAGGCTGCGAACCCGGCGGCTTACCGCCTTTACCTCATCCTTGGATTCGACGGCGCCCCCCGCTCCATGTCCGCCCAACGCCAGCCTGCGAAGCGGATTCAGGATTTGCCTTGTCAGAACAAAGGCCAATAGTGCGCCGAGAACAATGGCCGTCCATACGGTGGTCGCCGCGATGATCCTGAGCCGGTTGGCCTGGATCTCGCTCTCGGTCCGGGCGAGGTTAATCCTTCTTTTATGGACATTCTGGTACTCCTCGCACAGGTCGCGGATCTTGAAGAAGTGGCTGCGCACTTTCCAGTGGAGCTTGGCCCCTTCCTCTCGCTCTCCAGCCTTGTAAAGGGCAATCACCTGGTCTTTGTCTCTTATGTACTTGGCATAGCCGGAAGCGATTTGATCTAAGGTTTCCCTGTCGGTTGCGGTGCGAGCAAGCTTGCGCACCTCGCTGAGTCGGTCCTTGAATGCCCGGCGGTACTCTTCCAATTCCTTGAGCCAGTCCGGGTTTCCGTCCAGGAAGTAATAGGAGACAAACCCCTTCTGATTCACCAATGCGTTCTGCAAGCCTTCGGCCGCCTGAAGCGCAGCGAGATTCATGTCAATGATCCCCTTCAAAAGAGAGTCCATCTGATAGGTGTGCCAGATCATGACAGAGCCCCCTGCCGACGTGATCAAGACAAGGGCGGCGAGGATCGAGAATAGCCGGGCGCGTAGACTAATGCGGTTCCACATTTTCATAATAGTAGAAGTGGTATCTTCTCGATAACCTGAGCGGACTCCGTTTCACGAGATTTCCCCGAACTTTTTGAGAAGTTACGAATAGTCCTGATAACCATGTGAAATTACGCTGAAATGATGTGCAACTTAACTCCGCAATCCGCAATCTGAAATCCGAAATACT
>MAXP01000331.1 GCA_001751085.1 Desulfobacterales bacterium C00003060
GCCAGCTCCCGCACGTTTTCCACCTCGCATTTTTATCTCCAAAATACATATAACTTTTGATTTCCGCATAACGTTATTCAAAATAATACAACCAAACTGCATAAAATGTTTGATTAGCGTGTAACGCTATTCAAAACAACACCACTATATTCCGGGCCAGAGTGGGCATTTGAACAGATTCAAACTCTTCGGATGGGCGTTTGTCGTTTACAGCGATAAGTTTTAAATCGCTGCAGGCAGGGTTTACAGGCTGTAATAATGACTGCTGTTGTTTGTGTTTTCCCTTCTCTGCGTGATGTCATATATACCTTGACCTGTTCTGAGTTAATGAGCTTACCCTGACCATCCCTTTTTAAAAGTCGTTTTCAGGGTCGGATTATACCAGGTCGGTTAATTGTTGAATGGGGGCCGGCCATTTATGCCAACCCCCGGTCTTCGGTTAGAAATTGATGTCATTTTGCGTAAAATTCAGCGAGTTTATATATGCCAAGTTTCTTTTTCTGATTTTCTTCAAAACAGAAATTATTGCATCTAACACAAGTTCTTCTATTTCCTCGGATACATGATCCATCTTTTTCTCCCTATGTTCTCAAATGATTAAAAGATTTCTGTGGAAGCCAGACGCACATGTTCTGCCGTCACTGATATTGATTGACTGTCGGCTGCTGCAATAAGCGCTCCCCTGGCAAGATGGTTGGCTTTTCTGAGCAGTCCGCCGGAGCCCTGATGAATAGCGGTAACAGCCGCGTCTTCGAAAAGGTTTGCTTTTACACCTGAAAGGCTGAGATGATGTTCAAGGTATTGCTGCATGCCTTTCAGATCCAGGCCATCAAGGTGGCTCCTGGCGACAATCCTTGATGCCAGGGGCCCGGATGTTCGGTACATCAGTTTGTCAATCAGGTTACTTTGTCCTGCCAGGATAATGGGCAGCCAGGGTTTTGAGTCCTGACGGAACTGGCAGATTGTNNGGCAAAAACCTCTAATCTCAATAAAGAAGCTTCGTCAATGATCAGGACGACTTTCATTTTTTGGGCTTCAATTAGTTCCGTAATCTCTTTACGGATAAGTCCTGTCATGACAGCCCTTGAGGAACCGGGTCCCCGGATGCCCAATACGGCCATAATCTGCCGGTAAAGCTCCAGTATAGAGCCTGATGATGCGGTGACACAAAAGGCTTTATATTCGGAAGGGTGCAGGCGGCCCGAGGCATAACGCAATGCCGTGGATTTCCCTGAACCGATCTCGCCGGTAACAAGCGCAGATCCTCCTAACCGGAGAGCGTAATCAAACCGCGTTTTAACTGCTGTAAGCTCATTGGTTTTTAAAATATCTCCAAGTTTGAGGTTTGCTGAAAAGGGCTCTTTTTGAAGTCCGAAGAATGCCCGGTAGCTCTCGTCCATTTATTCCTCCTTTCTTGGTGACAGCAAGCTTCCGCCTTGATATCCGGTTCTATCTGTCAGAGTCTGCATGTCTGTATTGCTGTTTCTATCACGTTTGACTTTGCAATTTACGTGAAGATCAACTTTTCTAATCGTGCCATAGGACTTTTGAGCCCATCGGATTTCCACATGGCTCTGATCTTCGTTGTGATAGAGCAGCTCAACCTGTTTGCCTATTAAAGCAACCGGAGCTTCATACAGCTTGCCGTTCAAGGTAATGGTTCTATCTTTCGCCACTTTTCGTCTGGATACCGTGCGGAAGTGATCTTGCAGGTTTTCAGGGGTCGCTCTCAGGCACTCCATTTCAGATGTGAATCTTTCAAAGGGGGTCTGACCGGTTGAACTATGCTTTTTCAGGTGGTAGGTTTCATTGACCCACACATCAAGAGCGCCATTAAGTTCGTTTAAGGTTTTGCCCTTAAATGTCGACAGGAAACAGCTCCGTACTGTTTTGAACCACCTTTCAATCTTTCCTTTTCCCTGGGGCTTGTATGGCCGTGCATGGATAAGGGCAATATTCAATGAGGCCGTGATATATTGCAGGTGCTTGCTACGAAAGGCCGCGCCATTGTCCACGTATAGTTTTCTGGGAAGTCCTCTTTTTAACAGGGCATTTTTAAATGCATCAAGATACGATACCGTGGCTTCAGACAGATAAAATTCACTATGGGGAATCAATCGTGAATGATCATCAATAAAGGCTATAAGGTAGCTTTTTCTCATTTTTCCGCCAAATTCCACCATTGGGCCATGCATAACATCGCTTTGCCACATATCGTTGGGCAGT
>MAXP01000332.1 GCA_001751085.1 Desulfobacterales bacterium C00003060
TCTGATATTGTATATGTGCCTAAAACCTGGATAGCCAAGGCCGGGGTATTTGTGGATCAGTATTTCAGAAAAGTGCTTATGGTTGATAGCCTCATCAGTGGTGTTGGATGGGCTCTGGGATACAATTGGGTAATCGACCGCGACTAAGAGTTGCAAACAATGGATAAAGAACATACACAAGAAAAGAGAAGCTCTCTTCGGGATCTGGCATACGTCTTTTTTCGGAGAAAATGGGTAATCTTAGGGGTGTTTTTGTCCACGGTTATTCCGGTAACCGTATATATGTTACTGATCCCGCCTCTCTACGAGGCTACGGCACGTTTATTGGTAAAACCCGGCAGAGAGAATATCTATGTATCACCAGTAGGATCCCCGGAAGGCATGCATCCACCCACCATAATCCAACGAGTATCTGAGGTAATTAATTCTGAAATCCAAATCATCGAAAGCAGGGTCCTCATTAGAAGGGTTGTCGAAGAAATGGGGGTTGCCAGGCTTTTCCCGCATATGTTGCTGGAGGATTCCCAGGCAGCAGATGCCAAAGAATCCCTCCGCTTTGAAGCTGCCGTTAACCGAGCGTTACACGATCTATCTGCAGAGCGAGTTAAAGCTACAGATGTGATTGAGGTCGGATTCAAGTCATATAACCCTGACATGTCGGCCAATTTCATTGACAGACTTATAGATCTGTACCTTGAGCGGCATCTCGAGGTACATCAAAGTGGGCAATCATATGAGTTTTTTAGAACCCAGTCGGCTCAATTAGAGCAAAAACTGAAAACTGCGGCAAGGAGATTAGCAGATTTTAAGAAGAGATACGGAATAGTCTCTTTTAACGAGCGGAAGGACCTCACTCTTAGTAAATACATGGGAGTGAATGCCGCAATAAAAGACAATGATACTGCAATTAAAGAGACACAAAAAAGAATAGAAAAATTCAAAGAAGATCTTACTGAGATTTCCGAACATAAATATCTAAGCCAAGACCAGAGTACCGATCCGCCGGTGATCAGTACATTGAAGCAAAGACTGGCTGAGTTGGAGCTGAGAAAGACCGAGCTTGTGGGTGAGTATAAACAGGATAATTTCAAAGTTGTCAGCATAGATAACGCAATCGCCAAAGCCAGGGAAATGTTAGCGGGTGAAGAGGAAAAATTCCACGGTTCTGTCAGCACAGGGTTGAGTGCAACTTATCAACAGATTGAAGCAGAGCTTCTGGTGCAAGAAGCCAATATGGCGGCATTTAGCAGCAGGGGGGCAGAGCTGGGGAAGCACTTGATAAAATACGGCCAGGAACTTGAGAGACTGGGCCGGCTTGAGCCGGAACTTCGGGCCTTAGAAAGGGATGTCAGCGTCCAGGAGCAGAATTACAGACTGTATCTTACGAAATTTGAAGAGAGCAGGGTGTCCGATGCCATGGATGCCGCAAGGATGGTCAGTGTGAGCGTTCTTGAACCAGCTACTGCCCCTCTCCGTCCCATTCCTGTACACAAGGCGCTAAATATCATTGTGAGCATTTGTATCGGAGGTGTGGCGGGCTTAGGGTTAGCCTTTTTGATAGAGTATTTTGACCACACCTTCAAAGTCCCTGAAGACATCAAAGACAATCTCAAGGTGCCAATGTTGGGCACCGTAGCTGATTTGCCTCACGAAGAAATTGAAGATTTGGAGGCCCTTGCTGCCAGCGCTAAGCCTCCAGCGAACTATGAACTCATCACGAGCAACATAGTGATGCATGCCGAGGAGAAAGAGAGCAATGTGTTGTCCTTTTGCAGCCCCACGTCAGAAGAGGGTTCTTCCACGGTTGCAGTTGGTCTTGCCGCTTCGCTTGCCAAGGCGCATGGCGGCCGTGTTGTTCTAATCGATGCCAATTTTCGGCACCCTGTTCTGCATAGCAGGTTCAATATTCCAATTAGTCCTGGATTTGCCGACGTTGTTGACGAAGGCGCTGATGTTCATGAGGCCACAAGGCAATCCGTAGTCGCCAATCTATTTGTTCTCACTTGTGGTACCATTCCTCCCAATCCCATGGCCATCCTTGAGTCTCCGAAATTGGTTGACCTGATTGAGGTTTTGAGGAGGGAATTTCATTGGATAATCTTTGATTGTGCACCCATAAACCTCTATCCTGATTCTTCCGTTTTGGCTTCCCGACTGGACGGGACCGTTCTGGTGATTCAGGCGGAAGATAAGCGTGCCGAGGTAGCCATCCAGGCCAAAGAACGCCTGGAACAGGCAGGTGCAAAGATCCTGGGTGCAGTTTTAAATCGGCGAAGATATGCAATTCCTGAAATAGTTTACCGCGGGCTCTGATGCCTCTCCCTAATCCATCCCAACGTACAAAGGAGCTTAACCCTTACCCACCTCTCCTTTTTTTCCGTACAACAACTTGTCATAGCACGATTTTTGCATCGGTTGACGGATATGAGGTCAGTGTCTTCAAGCCGTGAGGCGCAATTTTTTGCGGAAGCCCTCAGTTATACCTCGGAAGGTTATAAATGGCGCTTTTCTCGGTGAGTCATGAGCATCAAGAGCAAGGCGCTAAGGCGCGGAATAGCAGGCTATTGCAAGCCTGAGCAACGCAGCTATTGATGTTCATGGCCGGCGAAAAAGTGTCATTTGTAGCCTTTCGAGGTATATTCACAACATACAGTGATCGTCAAATAGTTGGACATGTGCGGTTAGATATTGGATTTATTGTCAGGGAACTAGACGTGCAAGGTTCTGTCATTCCTGCGAAAGCAGGAATCCAGTGGATGGTCACAAAATATGATTTACCCAGACTTGTTGAGAATTTACACCGCACAGGTCGAAAAAGTTCGGGGAAATCTCCTGAAACGGAGTTTGCCTACAGGCAATTAAATTTGAAAACGTTTGAAATCTCAAAGCTGAAATCTCAAAGCTCAAAGCTGAAAGCTGAAGGTTCAAAGCTGAAGGTTCAAAGCTGAAAGCTCAAAGCTCAAAGCTCAAAGCAACACAATTATAGCTTTTCAGAAAAATACTTGCCAATTTGCGGGATGACTGGTCCTGATAACAATGTGAAATTACGCTAAAATGATGCGCAGCTTAATTCCGAATTCCGAATTCCGAAATCTGCAATCCGAAATGCGAAATACTATAACAAGGTCTGAATATAAGAAAAGGGAGTGTTCATGTGAAAACAAAGCTTTTGTGTCTGATTTTTGGCCTCATGTGTTTCCTCTTACCGGCCAATCCCCTGGATGGTTGTGTGGGACGCCTTCTCGTTGTGGCCGTGGCCGATTCCACAGACCAACTTATAATGGGGCAGATGTTGTCTGTGCTGATCAATGAGAGGACCGGGACTGCAGTTGAGATCGTGAAGCTTGGCGATTTGAAGAGTTGCCACGAAGCAGTATTGGGTGGAAAGGCAAACATCTATATCAATTACATCGGCATTGGGTTGGCCGATACCGGTGGGGTAGGTGAGGCAGATAGTCCTCAAGTTGCTTACACATTAGTTAGTCAGAGATACAAAGATGAATTCGGGATGATCTGGCTTAAGCCATTTGGATTCCAGGGGCCATCGAACCTGGAGGCAAATAGCAAGGGACGTGGCGCCACGCTGGCTGTGCCAATAGCCACCAAGGATGTATTAAGAAAATTTCCTGTCCTGGACAGGCTGATAAATAAGCTTGGCGGCAGGATAGATAACAGCGCCATGGATGAACTGCGGAAAAAGAGTGAAAACGAGGATACCAAAGAGGTAGTGAGAGAGTTTTTGGAAGCCGAGAAACTGATTTGAGCGGACATGTCAGTCATTTATCACTTGCAAGAGACACCGATGGTAGAAGTTTCGGAAATCATTGCACAATGGCATGGATGACCGCAATCACGATTTGCAGATCCTTTACAGATTGAAGCTCCCCGCAGCAGGCTGTGGGGAATCTTCGCCCGTAAGGAAGTTTGCCATTTTCATATTCTATAGCTTTTCAGAAGAATACTTGCAAATTTGCGGGATGAGTGGTGCTGATAACCATGTGAAGTTACGCTAAAATGATGTGCAGCTTAACTCCGCAATCCGAAATCCCCAATCCGAAATACTATAGCGCTCAAATGGACTATAGAAATTATCGGCTTTGAGGCATCTTTCACGACAAGTCAAAAGTAGTTTACACTTTGTTGATCTTGTATTTTGGCAGTAAAGTTTGAAACTTGAAACTTGAAATTTGAAATTGGGAAAAACACAAAGATGTAGATGCGTTACCT
>MAXP01000333.1 GCA_001751085.1 Desulfobacterales bacterium C00003060
GGACATCGACTGGTTAAAGGAAGCGTATCGACGCACGCGTAAAGATGGTGCTGTGGGCGTAGATGGAGTGACCGCGGAAGAATACGAACAAGATTTAGGGATTGACGGATTTAGGAATTTGGGAATTTGGGAATTGATTCCTCAACCCCTTAATTCGTGAATTCCTTAATCTGGCGGGAGACGAAAAGAATGGCTTTCGAGAAGATCGACCAGATACTAGAGAAGTACCAGTATAAGCATGAAGAAATTATAGGCATTATGCAGGATGCTCAGATCGTTGAAAATTATTTGCCTGAAACAACGCTCAGACATATTTCTAATAAAATGGAAATCCCGTTAACGAGGCTCTTTGACATCGCTACGTTTTACAAGTCCTTTAGCTTAAAGCCACGGGGTCGTCATATCATTAAAGTCTGTCTTGGGACAGCCTGCCATCTCAGTGGCGGCATGCAAAACATGGAACAGATTAAGCGGACGCTCCGCATCCGTGAGGGGGGGACAACTGAGGACATGATGTTTTCCCTCGAGACAGTAAACTGCTTAGGCACCTGTGCCCTGGCTCCGGTGGCGATGGTAGGTGAGGACTACTACGGTGTTGTGACGCCCGGCAAAGTCGAAAAGATTTTGTCCAAGTATACCAGAAAATCAAGGAATGCTGAGGGTGAATAAGATTAAAAACCCGTCAGATTTGGAGGGCCTTCGACAAGCCATCCTGAACAAACGTGACCCCGACGCGCAGGTCGTTCGAATATGCTGTACCACGGCATGCCGTGCCGGGGGCGCTCTTAACGTCGTTGATGCCTTCAAACAGGAGCTTGCCGATCGTGGCCTGGAAGATCAGGTCGAGGTGAAAAAAACAGGGTGCCGGGGATTCTGTGAGAATGGTCCGGTCGTAGCCATTGATCCGACGGAAACGTTCTATAATAAGGTCAAGCCGAAGGATGTACCGGGCATCGTCTCTGAAACTCTTCTGCATGGAAAACCTGTGAACCGCCTCCTATACACGGACACACAAACCAAGCAGAAAATCAGGTGCGAAAAAGATATTCCCTTTTTTGGAAAACAAGTCCGAAATGTCTTTGCAAAGACGGGCAGAATTGATCCCACTGAAATTGACGACTATATTGCCGCGGGTGGCTACGCAGCTCTGTCCAAGGGCCTAACGAAAATGACACCTAAGGGGATTATCGACACAATAGATGCCTCTGGCTTGCGAGGACGGGGGGGCGCTGGCTTTACAACCGGTGTGAAATGGGGGATAGCAAGGGGAGCTCCTGGAATCATAAGATATATCATAGCCAATGGCGATGAGGGGGACCCAGGTGCCTTTATGGACCGGAGCCTGATGGAGGGTGACCCTCATAGCGTTATTGAAGGGATGATTATAGGGGCTTATGCCATCGGGGCTCATCAGGGCTTTGTCTACGTCCGGGATGAATATCCAATAGCAGTAAAACACCTATCCATAGCTATTGAACAGGCAGAGTCATGTGGTCTTCTGGGCAGGGATATCCTGGGCACAGGTTTTGATTTCACCATTAAGATAAACAGAGGCGCAGGCGCTTTTGTCTGCGGGGAAGAAACGGCCCTAATTCACTCCATTGAAGGCAAAAGTGGTGTGCCAAGGTCAAGGCCTCCATTTCCTGCTATAAAGGGATTGTGGGGACAATCGACTATCATAAACAATGTGGAAACTCTGGCTAATGTGCCTCTGATCATTGACCGTGGGGCTGAATGGTACGGTGATATTGGAACCCCCACAAGTAAGGGAACCAAGATATTCTCCCTGGTGGGTAAGGTAAGAAATACCGGTCTGGTAGAAGTTCCCATGGGCATTACCCTTCGCGAGATCATCTATGACATTGGAGGGGGGATCAAGAAAGACAAGAGTTTGAAGGCGGTTCAGACCGGGGGGCCCTCCGGCGGGTGCATCCCAATGAGCAGGATAGACATGCCCGTGGACTACGACAGCCTGAAGGAAGTAGGGGGCATAATGGGCTCCGGCGGTATGATCGTCATGGATGAGAATACGTGCATGGTGGATGTGGCAAAGTACTTCATAAACTTCTTGATGTATGAATCTTGCGGGAAGTGCGTGCCCTGCCGGGAAGGGCTCAAACAGATGCACGAGATACTGTGCAACATCTGCGAGGGCCGTGGGAAAAAAGGAGACATCGAACTCCTACAGGACTTATCGTCCATTATGACTGAGGCTTCCTTGTGTGCACTGGGTGGTACAGCGGCGAATCCGGTGCTTAGCACGATTCGCTATTTCCGTGATGAATATGATGCCCATATATTTGACAAAAAATGCCGGGCGGGGGTGTGCCGTAATCTCTTTGAGTATTTCATTGACGAGACCCTGTGTAACGGTTGCACCTTGTGCAGTATCAAGTGCCCAGAGGGCGCTATTTCCGGGGAGAAAAAGAAACCGCACACGATAGATGCCGGAAAGTGCATAAGATGCGGCATCTGTTACAGCTTGTGTAAGAAAGAAGCCGTGTGTGTGAGGTAGGTGGGGATGTGGAAGCGCTCGGTTTTCCTCTGCAAAACGTTTGCAACATGGCGTATGGTGATGAGAATACAACCTTTGAACTCCTGAACCTTTGAACCCGTGAACGGTTACCAGGTGACCAAAGACAAATGAAAGTCACACTGACCATAGATAAACAAATTATCCACGTGGAGCGTCACACGCCCATCATCGATGCAGCGAAGAAGCTGGGAATTTTTATTCCAACCTTGTGTTACCACGAGGCCCTTAAACCATACGGGGCCTGCCGTATTTGCATGGTTGAAGTCATCGAGAACAAGCGCTCTAAGCTCGTGACATCTTGCAATTACCCCGCAAAGAATGGCCTGGAGGTCTTTACGGCCAGTGATCGGGTCAAAAGGACCAGGGAGATGGTCGTGGAATTGCTTTTGGCCAGGTGTCCCAATGTGCCGGTGATTCGTCAGTTGGCCAATGAGATGGAGATCAAGGCAGCCCGGTTCAAAAAGAAGGATGACCAACGGTGTATTCTGTGCGGTCTCTGTGTCCGAGCTTGTGAAGAGATCGTTGGTGTGAGCGCCATCGGTTTTGTGAACCGCGGTATTGAGCGTGAGGTGAACACGCCTTTTGGAATAGAATCACATGTGTGTATTGGCTGTGGTACCTGCACTTACATCTGCCCTACGGGCTGTATTGAAATGGTGGTCAAGGCCGATGCTCCCGGCTGCCGATACCTCAATATGGGAGACCTGGCACTGGATACGTGCCCCAATAGCTATCAGTGTGAGGCCTGCAAGATCGAAGATCAGTTTTTTGGGGAGATGAAGCGCGTGATAGAAGATGTGCGGTCTATAACATAGAAGAAGGTGGTCAGAGAGCGTACTTTGTTTTTCGTAAGAACCGGAAAAAAATGACCTCACTAAAGTTTATAGACCAGGTCTGGGCCAGGGAATAGGTATCGGCCAAAAATCGCCTGAAGCTGAGATGCCAAAATGGTACGTTGTTTTTGCGCGAGCCATTATCTAAGAAAAAGATCTTTGGCGTGGAAGTGATTCCACCCCAGGCAAACCAGGCACCGGACTTCTTCTCTTCAACCGCTGGATCCAACAAAATGTAGTCATTTCAGCAAATAAACTCTTTGAGAAAGTCGGATAGACCCTTTCTTTTTCCTTGACTCACAAGGGGCATTTCTCTACAATTTTTACAGGAGTTTTGCCATGAGGAGATGAAGGCCCTGCATATGTCCCAAGACATTGCCAACCTCGCTTTGCGCCATGAGGACCGGAGGAAGTGGGTGCCTCTTGGCACGGGCAGGCTCGAGTTTTTCATCAACTGGGTCTTACCCCCATGGTGCCGGATATAGCGCATGATCCAATCGCAATAGGTTTGTTCGGTGCGATAGGCGTAGTGGTGATACCGCAGGACCCCCGAACCTGATCCATGAGCCGGAGTTTAGGATCCGGTCGGGATTTTTTTGAATTTTCCATGCTATCAACGCTATTATGCAATATATGGAAAAATCAATAGGAGTTTTTCCATGTTTTGCCTATCAATATAACAATAGATGGAATTTTTTCCATGATATATAAGCAATAGATGGAAAATTTTCCACCTATCCTAACTGTTCGGCTGCATGAAAAGGGAGATTACGGATGAAGCAGAAGCGGAGCAAGCTTACGCGAGAGCTTACGAATAAC
>MAXP01000334.1 GCA_001751085.1 Desulfobacterales bacterium C00003060
GCAACTTCTCAATAACTCAGGGTAAGATGTCTGGATTCCGGCTTTCGCCGGAATGACGTTTGGATGTAACTGCCAGTCATTCCTGCGAAAGCAGGAATCCAGTGAATAGTCGCAAAATGTAATCTACCCCACCTTTTTGAGAAGTTGCAACCATTCATCCCGCAAATTTGGGCATCCTTCATTCACCAGTTTACACTTTTTTTTGAAAAAGCGTGTATTATCGAATTGAATGGCGATGTCCAAACTGGAAATTCGAAATTTCAAATTAGGTAACGCATCTACATCTTTGTGTTTTTCCCAATTTCAAATTTCAAATTTCACTACCAAAATACAAGATCAACAAAGTGTAAACTACTTTTGACTTGTCGTGAAGGATGCCCAAATTTGCAAGTATTTTTTTTGAAAAGCTATGGCTCCAGGGTGCTGTCTTTTCTTTAGGCTCACTTATAAGCGAGTTTCAGATGTTTTCAAATCTAATTGCCTGTCGGGGGACTCGGTTTCAGGAGATTTCCCCGAACTTCTTGAGAAGTTGCCATTTTGCTCCCTAAAAGGATAAGCACATTTTGTGACACGTCAAGGGTTGATTACCGCCAATTCTGATTAGGACGAAATAAGGGATTTAGCTACAGACCAAAGTAACTTATCAATCAGTCCAGTGACTTCTCAATAATCTGAGCCGATAGGCCTGATCTCAGGACTTTCGCCGGACTTGTTGAAAAGTTACACGCATTACCCTTAATCGAGACTGTTGTTGGGATGGGTTTTCCCGAGCGGAAAAAAAGAAAGGGACCCTGCCGCAATGATAGGATCCCTTCTCTTTTCAATGATTCCGAGGCTTAGCCGTTGGTTACCACTCTTGATCTAAGTCGACCCCCAACTTTTCCCACTGGGCCTTGCCCTTAGCCTCGCCTTTGGCGATCTCTTCCGCGGTCCAGGGCTCGATCTCGAGTGAATCGGCAATCAGTTGCCAGATATACTTCACTTCATACTTATGGTCTGTGTAGAACTTGGGTATCCTCCTCATTAGCTGGTCTCGGCAGTTGGAGCACCCAACCACTACTACCTCTGCACCGCAGTTCTTGATCGATTCGTACTTGAACTTGCCGTGCCATGCGGACTCCTCCTCGTAAGGCCCTGGCCACATGCCACCGCCTGCACCACAGCAGTTGGTATTCTCCCGGTTGGGATACATGTCTACATAGTTGTCAACGCACTGCTGAATGATCCATCTTGGTTCCTCGTAATATGACTCTCCATTAAAATGACGGGCCAACTCACGGCCGTGTTTGCACGAGTCATGAAATGTGTGCAGCTTGGAGTTTTCTTGCTTTTTTACCTTGATTCGACCTGACTTCAAGAGCTCCTCAAGGTACTTATACAGATAGACATACGGCACTTCATTTGGTGAGCCGTCTAACTTGCATGTCGGCTCATCCCTTTTGCACCAGCTCATCCCCACACGACAACCATAAGAGCCGCCACCGCAGTCAGGCATGATCATCCGTTTAACCTTGTGCTTTTTCATAAAATCCATTTTGCGCTGGGCAAAGACCTTTATAAACTCATAGTTGCCTGTAAAGAGTCCCCAGTCCACGGACTCCCAGTTTTCCAATGGGGATGTCCAGTTCTCCTTGGCTGCATAGAATATCTTCCACCACCACTTCAGGTCAGCGTCGTCGCCAAAGACCTCTTTGGAGTTCACCAACATGTAGATGTCGGCATTATCCTTATCAAGAGGCACATAGAACCCGGGACATTCCTCCTCGGCCAGCTCGTTTCCCACATCAGCCAGGAGAAACAGATAGTCGCTTTGGGGAATACTCATGTTGTTGCCTACATCAAAGTTCCCCTGGGCGCCCTTGTGGACAATGCCCGGGACGTCGTCTCTGGGACGCAGGCTCTTCATGTGAAGCATGATATAGGGGATATCGATATCCATGGGACAGTTATGCACGCATTTTCCGCAGCCCGTGCAGACCCAGGGAAACTTGGAATCGACCACCTCCTGGACCAAGCCAAGCGCCAGCATACGAAGGGCCTTGCGGGGATCCCAGCCCTCCATGCCAGGCGTATCACTAACCGGGCAGGTACTGGAGCACGAGCCGCATGTGAGACAGTAATTCAGGTTGTATTTGTCCAAATAGGTCTTTATGTCACCGCCGACCTTCTGAACTTTAATCGCTTCTTCCATCTTGATCTCCTCTTTGTTCAAGAATCGGTATTTGATTCACAGTTCACCGCAACGTTGTGCCTGACGGCTTCACACAAGGTGATTCTTGCGCCAAATAATACACTTCGTGCCTGAACCACGACTTACAGATTCTGAGCCAGCACAACGCCGGGCTTGTTTGTCTCGACCATCTCTCCGGCCGTACCCAGGAAGCTGGCATAATCCACCTCAACCCCTGCCATTTTTGCTGCATCTTCAATGCCGGGCGGAAGCTGCGGTTGGGTCAAGAGCACAAGGAGGTCAAAGGTCTCGGTCTTCTCACTTCCACCTGCCTCGTACTTGACCTCAATGTCCTTGTTGTCACCCGCCTCGGCAGCCTCAACTACTGTGCCGTTTACAAAATTGACACCTGAGACCTTGCCCAGATCACCTCCCGCGGCACCCGCCTTAAAGGCATCCATGTTCGGCGAAATGAGGCTGATATCGACTCCATCTATCTTTTTCCGGGCCAGGATCGCCTCATTGACCCCGAAGATCAGGGTTGTATCCCGGACCTTGTCGTCAACCGAGCCAAAGGTCTGCACAAAACCGATCTTTTTCGGGATCTCTCCGTCCTGGGGACGAAAAATCAGCCCGTTGCTCGGCCCTGTGTCTGCCAGCATGCGCTCCACCTGCAGGTCCGTGACCACGTTCATGTGTTTGTTGCCGTAATTGCCGGCTATAGGGGCAACCTTTCGCTGCATGCCGGAGGTCAGAATCACCTTGTCTACCGTGAGATCAAGATCCTCGTCCGGCATGTCAAAATCGATCGCTTCAGGCTTGCACTCGGCCCAGCACAGGGCGCACCCCAGGCACCGCCGACAGCTTAAGCACCGCTTGGCCTCGGCAACCGCTACGTCCTCCGGGAACCCGGTCTCAACTTCCACGAAGTTGCCCTGCCTCGCCTCTACGGAGATCTCGGGCATCTCTGCTCGCTTGCTCGGAACATCCTGGAAGTCAATGATATAACGTCCTTTTTTCTCGTATATATACATTTTACTTCTTCCCTCTCAGGTATTTGTGAATCGATTCTGCTGCAGTCTTGCCGCCTGCACAGGCACGTATGGCAATATTGGCACCCGTGGCAGCATCGCCGGACGCAAACACCCCTTCAACATTCGTCTCAAAGGTCTTTGGATTCACCTCAAAATTGGACTTTCTTCCAATCTTAAAGCCGTGCTTTTCGTCCACAATGCTTGCGTCCGTGACCTGCCCAATGGCTGCAAACACAGTGTCAGCGTCCATGACAAACTCAGAGCCTTTGATCGGCACAGGGCTCCGCCTGCCGCTCGCATCCGGCTCGCCAAGCTCCATCCTGAGACACTTCATGCCAACGGCCTTGCCATCCTTTACTACAACCTCCTGAGGGGCTACCAGAAAATGGAAGTTGATCCCCTCGTGTTCGGCTGCGTCCACTTCCCATGGGCTTGCCGGCATCTCCTTACGCGTTCTACGATAGAGCAGATTCACCTCGTCAAAACCGACCCTGAGGCTGGTTCGGGCCACGTCCATGGCCACATTACCGCCGCCCACCACGATAGCCGTGCCCTTGTTGGGAACCTCATTACCTAAGCCCGCATCTCTTAAGAACTTAACGCCTTCAACGCAACCCTCAGCGTCCTCGTTCTTGACCCTCATGCTCATGCCCAGGTGGGCACCGATGGCAATGAGCACAGCGTCGTAGTCCTTTCGGATATCATCAAAGCTGATATCCTTTCCCATGCGGACACCGCACTTGATCTCTACTCCGTGCTTTGCAACGAACTCAACATCCTTGGCCAGAATCGCCTTGGGAAGCCGATATTCGGGAATCCCTACCAGGAACATGCCGCCCGGTTTCGGCAATGCCTCAAAGACCGTTATGTTATT
>MAXP01000335.1 GCA_001751085.1 Desulfobacterales bacterium C00003060
GGCAGCACAGGAGAGGAGTATGAGTGAGAGTTATCGGCGGTGTATTGAAAGGAAAAAGGCTTTGCCCCATTCGGGGTCTTACAATTCGCCCTACTACAGACTACCTGCGGGAGGCAATCTTTAACATCCTTGCCGATCGGGTGGAGGATGCTGTTGTCCTTGATCTGTTTGCCGGCACTGGGAGCCTCGGCATAGAGGCGCTCAGCAGGGGAGCCGCTACAGCCGTATTTGTTGACAAGGGCCCACAGGCCATTAAATTGCTCACTCGAAACATTTGCGCCTGCTGCCTGGAAGGACGAAGCACCATATTGAGACGGGATATACTGCGAGGATTGAATTTCTTGAAGTCAATCGACTCTCCTTTTGAGCTGGTCTTTATCGACCCGCCTTATGAAAGGGGCTTTGTGGAACGTACCTTGCGGTTTTTGGACGTGGCAGAATCGATATCAGACAGGGTGTCTGTCGTCATAGAGCACAGCAGACGCGAGCTAATATCAGAAAACACGACACGCTTTGTTCTCACTGACCAGAGGCACTACGGGAGTACCCTTGTGTCCTTTTATGGGGCTGTGTTATGAATGGAATACATGTAGGATTTGGCATCTTTCACGACAAGTCAAAAGTAGTTTACACTTTGTTGATCTTGTATTTTGGCAGTGAAATTTGAAACTTGAAATTTGAAANNTGAAATTTGAAATTGGGAAAAACACAAAGATGTAGATGCGTTACCTAATTTCAAATTTCAAATTTCCAGTTTGGACATCGCCATTAATACACGCTTTTTCGAAAAAAGTGTAAACTGGTCAATGAGGGATACCCACGATTTCATAAAAAAACAATATCAAACCGGAGTGGCTATGGGAAAAATAGCTGTATATCCAGGATCCTTTGACCCTATAACCAATGGGCATTGCGATATTATCCGCCGGGGGCTTAGACTTTTTGACAAAGTCATTGTTGCCATAGCCGTAAACGGAACCAAGTCCCCGCTTTTTACGATCGAGGAGCGTTTGGAGATGCTGCGGGAAAGCCTTAAGGACATGCCTGGCGTTGAAGTCGATACATTTGACGGGCTCTTGGTGGATTTTGTGGTCAAGCGTCAGGCAGATGCCATTTTGCGAGGCCTTCGAGCAGTGTCGGACTTCGAATATGAATTTCAGATGGCACTGATGAACCGGAAGCTCAACAAGAAAATTCAGACGGTTTTCCTCATGACAGGGTTGAGGTGGATCTACATCAGCTCCTCGATTATTAAGGAGGCCGCTCGGTTTGGAGGAGACACCAGTGACATGGCCCCTGACATCGTTTGCAAGAGACTAAGGCAGAAATTTGGTGTTCCCGAACCGTGAACCGCAAATCGAATGACGATTCCCGAATGACGAATAACGTGGACTTATGGCGGCTGGAAATATTTTGCAGGGTGGTTGAGCTGAAAAGCTTTTCCAAAGCGGCCAAGGCGGTATATCTATCCCAACCCACTGTAAGCAGCCATATTAAAGACCTGGAAAACCACTTTGAATGCAAGCTCGCAGATCGGCTGGGAAGGGAAGTCGTTCCCACCAAGGCAGGCAGCCTTCTTTACGGTTATGCGACAAGAATCATTGCCCTGAAACAGGAAGCTGAAAATGCCCTGGTCGAGTTTCATGGCAAAATCAAAGGGCGTCTGACCATTGGCGGAAGCACAATACCTGCTGGTTATATCCTCCCTCCTTTGCTTGGAAAATTCAAGGAAGACTACCCCGGGGTCGTGGTGACAGTTGTACAAGGAGATACGGGAAGGATCATCTCGGATACACTTGAAGGAAATGTGGAATTCGGGATTGTGGGTGCCAAGGCCAGAGAGGTTCAGCTTATTCAAAAGAAAATCATAGATGATCAGATGTCCCTTATAGTGCCGCGGATGCATAAATGGTCAGCCAAACGCTGTGTTGCAATGGACGAGCTTGTTAGAGAGCCATTCGTAATGCGTGAGCAAGGCTCGGGCACTCGGAAGTCGATTGAGCAGGTGTTGGATAAATCCGGCCATTCCATCAGTTCCCTGAATATTGTGGCAGAGATGGGCAGCACAGAAGCGATTCGCCAGGGTATCAAGGCAGGCGTGGGGGTCTCCATTCTTTCTGAATGCGCTGTGGCAGAAGAACTTGCCACAGGAAGCCTCAAGAAAGTAAAGATTAAGGGGCTGTCCTTTGGGAGGGCTTTTTATCTGACATTGCACAGACACAGGACCCAGTCTCCTTTGTCTCGAACCTTCATCAAGTTCCTGAACCACCAGGTTGCTAATTGAACGTCTCGGAGTTGTAACTGGTACTCTTCTCAGAAAGTAATGATGTGCAGCTTAACTCCGCAATCCCTGGCCCAGACCTGGCCAATAGGCTCTGTGGGTGCATATATGAAGCGAGCGCCAGGGCAGGCCGAAATCCAACAATAGGGCGTAATCCCGTATGTCCATATCTCTTTCCCCAAATGCCATGGTTGTTCTTGAACGGCGCTATCTGAAGAAGGACCGAAGAGGAAGACCTGCAGAGACGCCACAGGAACTGTTCAAGAGAGTGGCAGGCAGCGTTGCTGCGGCCGACGCAAGATTTGATCCCAAGGCTGACATCCGGAAGACAGAACAGAAATTTTACACGATGCTCTCAGAGTTGGTTTTTTTGCCCAATTCACCAACCCTGATGAATGCCGGACGTCGACTTGGACAGCTATCAGCCTGTTTTGTTCTGCCGATAGAGGACTCTATCGACAGCATTTTCGAGACTCTCAGGCATACGGCAATGATCCACAAGAGCGGGGGAGGGACCGGTTTTTCCTTCTCCCGCATACGGCCTGAAAATGATACTGTACTCTCCACACGGGGAATATCGAGTGGCCCCATCTCCTTTATGGCCGTGTTTGATATTGCCACAGAGACAGTAAAACAGGGAGGCACCCGCCGCGGGGCAAACATGGGCATCCTACGGGTGGATCACCCCGATATCGAGGCCTTTGTCCAAAGTAAGACCGACGAGGCTATACTCAACAACTTCAATATCTCCGTTGCACTCACATCCTCATTTATGAAAGCGTTAAATGCTGATAAAGACTACGACCTGGTCAATCCAAGGAACCAAGAAGTTGTCAAGCGAGTTTCTGCCAGGGCCATCTTTGACAGGATTGTTCGGGCGACCTGGCAAAGCGGAGAACCAGGAATCATTTTCCTGGACCACATCAACAAGGCCAATCCCATCCCTCAATTGGGTGAGATTGAGGCTACGAATCCCTGTGGCGAACAGCCGCTGCTTCCGTATGAATCGTGTAATCTTGGCTCCATCAATCTGTCCAAGATAACAAGTGGCGGTAAATTGAACAAACCCAAGCTTAGACAGACAATTCGAAATGCGGTTCACTTCCTTGATAATGTGATAGAGATCAACAAATACCCGTTGCGCCGGATCGAAGAGGTCAGCAGAGAGTCGCGAAAAGTGGGCCTGGGAGTCATGGGGTTTGCCGATATGCTCATCAGGCTGGGAATCCCGTATGATTCAAAAAGGGCCGTACAGCAGGCCGAACAGGTAATGAAGTTCATATCGCGCGAGGCAAAGAAGGCTTCAAGCGAACTGGCCAAGAAGAGGGGTAACTTTCCTGCTTATAAGGGAAGCATCTTCGATGACCCCCAGACTCCGTACATGCGAAACGCCACCGTAACCACCATCGCCCCAACTGGCACAATAAGCATTATTGCCGGATCTTCCAGTGGAGTGGAACCCATCTTTGCAGTATGTTATGAGCGCAGGGTTCTTAACGGAGAGGCCCTCTTTGAGATGCATCCGCTATTTGAGGAAGTGGCAAAGCAAAACTCTTTTTACAGCAAAGACCTAACTGAGCAGATCGTTAAAACCGGTTCGATTCAGCACGTAAAGGAAATCCCCAATAAGGTGAAGCGCCTTTTTGTTACTGCCCATGATATTGCTCCGGAGTGGCACATCCAAATCCAGGCAGCTTTTCAGAAATATACCGATAATGCCGTATCTAAGACAGTCAATTTTCCCAATGATGCTACGCCCGAGGACATAGATAAGGTATACAGGCTTGCCTACGAAACCGGGTGCAAGGGTGTAACGATTTACAGGTATGGAAGCCGAGACCGCCAGGTGCTCAACATAGGCGTGGATCAAGCAAGGCAGACGAGAGAAACCAGGTCAAAGCCTGGCCGCCAAGGGATCGTGCCGCGGGTGCGTCCTGTTGTGACCAAAGGTGTAACAGAACGAATTACTACTGGTTGCGGCAAACTTTACGTAACCATCAACGAGGACGACCTGGGTATTTGTGAAGTCTTCGCCCAGATGGGAAAGACCGGCGGGTGCGCATCTTCCCAGATTGAGGCGGCAGGTAGACTGATATCTTTGGCCTTCCGTAGCGGTATCAAGGCGGAAGCTATTCTTAAGCAGATCAGTGGCATTCGATGCCCTTCACCTATCTGGCAAAACGGGAAAATGGTCCTTTCCTGCCCGGATGGCATCGCTCAGGTAATAAGAAACTATACCAAAATCAGCACTAAAGAGAGGCCTGCCATGATGGGTGCATGTCCTGACTGCGGTGGCGCGCTGGAGCACGAGGGTGGCTGTCTGGTGTGTCGTTCCTGCGGGTTTTCCAAATGCAGTTAAAAAGCGACTGAACGGTTACAACCTTTGAACCTGGAACCGATCATTTTTAATGGTGCCGAAGGCGGGATTTGAACCCGCACGGGCGTAACCCACTGCCCCCTCAAGACAGCGTGTCTACCAGCTTCCACCACTTCGGCACAGTCTGTAGTCTGTTCACCACGCCCATATATCACTCTCCCCCAGGTTTTTGAGTGGCCTCATTTTCTCCTGGGAGCTGAGGTGTTGTCTTTTCTGCATCGGTCTCTTTAGCCTCAGGTCGGGCCGGAGCCCCGGAGGACTGTTCCTCTGTTTGCTCTGCCGCGTTTTCAGCCACAGGTGGAACCGGGATGCCTGATGGGACCTGTTCTGTTTGCCCCGTTTGGGGGACGGGCACGTCGGACATGACAGATCTGCTTACCCGATGGGATGACAGATAGGCCAGCCCCAATGATGTGAGCATGAAAACGATGGCAGCAATCGTTGTCAGTTTACTCATGAAGGTTGACGCGCCACCGGCCCCGAACATGGTCTGGCTCGATCCCCCTCCAAAGGCTGCCCCCATATCCGCCCCTTTGCCGGTTTGCAAAAGCACAATCAATATCAAGGCTATGGCCACCACAACATGTATAACAACAATGATACTTGGCATCGTTTAACTGCTCCGATTCTCAGGCTTTATCAGTGACAGAGTCTACCTGGAAACCAACAAGGGCTGCAAAGGAATCGGCATCCAAACTGGCGCCTCCCACCAATGCACCGTCAATGTCGGCCATAGCCATGAGATCGCTGATGTTTTCAGGCTTTACGCTTCCACCATACAGTATCCGGATAGCATTTGCAACCGAATTCCCATAGGCTTTGTCAATCCATTCCCGGATAAACTTGTGTACCTCCTGAGCCTGATCGGTGGTTGCTGTTTTACCGGTACCAATGGCCCAAACAGGCTCATAGGCAATAGACGCCCTTTGGACCTCATCAAAAGCCAGGCCTTCCAGGCCTTCTTCCAATTGCTGTTGCACAACAGAAAAAGTCTGATTCGATTCCCGTTCAGCCTCGGATTCGCCGACACACACCACAGGAAACAGGCCCCCATTGAGGGCTGCCCTGATCTTCCTGTTGACTGAGGCATTGGTTTCTCCGAAGTACTGACGCCTCTCAGAATGGCCAATGATTACATATGTGCATCCTGCGGCCTTTAACATCGGAGCCGAGATCTCCCCAGTGTAGGCCCCTTCGACCTCCCAGAACAGGTCTTGCCCCCCTACGCATATGACTGATCCTTTCAGGATCTCTGCCACGATCCCCAAGGCTGTAAAGGGAGGAGCAACCATGACATCCACATCCACGAACTCCGAGACCAAGGATCTCAAACGGTTTGCCGTCTCGGCGGCCTGTGGACCTGTCTTGTACATCTTCCAATTTCCGGCAATCAAGGGTTTTCGCTTTGTCATAGTTCCTCGGCTCCTTCATACAACCTATAGTATTTCGGCCTGCCCTGCCCGCCCTGGCGCTCATGCTTACTATAGGCTATAAGCTGACGAATCTCGGTCTGGGCCAGGGGCGCTGTATGTTCGAATCAGTCCACAGAGCCTACGGTTGGCCCGTTGGACTAATGAACATCGAACATCGAACGTCCAACATCGAATGTTCAATGGGAAAAAATAAAGAAACAGAACTTGCAGGCTCAACCCACGCAAAAACCTGGCCGAAGGCCTGAGCTATTTATATAGAATCGGCATCTCCCGATTCTATATAAAAACCTGTTCTCTTCGCGTAATCTGTGGATTAAATAATTAGAATAATCCGCGCAATCTGCGGATTAAATTCTTGAATATTCGTTTTTCATTCGATGTTCGATGGTATCTTCTCAATAAGTTGGGGTAGATTACATCTTGCGACTATTCACTGGATTCCGGCTTCCGCCGGAATGACGGCCAGTTACATCCAAACGTCA
>MAXP01000336.1 GCA_001751085.1 Desulfobacterales bacterium C00003060
TGTTTTTCGCTACGAGGCTATGTTGAACCCCAAAATCTTTTTCTTAAGGACTATAGGAGTTGTGTGACAACTGCCGCGCGATGCCTATTACCTTGTACGCCACTGCTCCTGCCAGGTAGGCAATGTCCTCTGTGGGCAGGTAAGAGACAATCGATTGATCAAAATAGAGATTCGCTTCAGGCAAAAAATCCTCGTCCCCGCTCCATAATGAGAGCACCACCGGTACGCAGGGGAGCGCGAGGACCTTGAGGGCCTTTTCCCCAAACGATGGCGATACATGGCCGATTACCTGGGCAACCTCTTCCAGAAGGGATGGGTTTTCTCCAAAGCATTTTACCAGCGGCACAATTGCCCGTTTTGCAAAGGCCGCATAGTAAAAGGGGCCGGAAGGCACCTCCCGGAAAGTAATCCACTCATCGACAACAGGCGCGCCTCTGGCTGTGATCAAATAGTGGAGGAGGAGCACCTGATCAGGGATTGCAGGGGGACCGGAGGCATCATCGAAGAAAATCCTCTCGTCTTGCACTGTAAGCGTGTATGTACTGCCCAAGTATGGAATTGGCACCCGCTTTGTACCAGGCAAGGCCGACTCCAATGAGAGCCCCGCATTGGCACAGCACCTTTCTACATCGAGTTTTGAAAGGGCATCGAGCGCCAATGCCCGTGCCGTTTCATAATCATGTTGTGTTGGCATTTATAGAATCTGTCCAGATTGAAGGGACTAAAACCATTATATAGATTTCAAGATAATGTTTTTGGGGTACAATAAAGGCTTGGAAAAAGCTAAGTTCCTTGCCACTTGTGGAAGAGGGTCTGGGATCAAGGGTCAGGGGTCAAGGCAGCAGAACCATGGTTTTTCTTTGAGCCTTGAGCTTTCAGCTTGCTTGGAACCCGTAACCCGCTGTTTTTCGCTACGAGGCTATGTTGAACCCCAAAATCTTTTTCTTAAGGACTATATCCTAGTACACCAAGTTTTTCCAAGCATATCACATCCCGGCACATTTTGGTAAGTTTTTGTCATGCAGCAGATTCGCTTGAAGCTCCCCGCAGCCTCCGGCCCATAGGGCCTACGCCCCGGCGGGCAAGCTACGGGGAATGCACTCGCTTCCCCAATGGAGTCGTGAGAGCCTCTTGTCCACGTGTTGCATAGTCTCTTTCCTTGACACACGGCAGGACTTTTTCTATTTTATAGCTTTTCAGAAAGATTCTTTCAAATTTGCGGGATGAGTGGTCCTGATAACCATGTGAAGTTACGCTAACATGATGTGCAGGTTAAATCCGCAATCCAAAATACTATAGGCTTTCGGGTGCCCAATTTCAGTCTGTTCCCTAACCCTGAACGTTGAATCCTGAATCTGTGAACGGTTACCAAGTACTATTCCGAGGAAGGTATGGATTTTTCCATCAAGGTCGATCCAAAAAGCTGGCAGACATACATCTCTGTGCGGCACAAAGGCCGGGGGCTTCTGATTAATCCCTTCACGAACAAGGGCACGGCGTTCACCGCCCGCGAGAGAGACGAGCTTGACTTGCATGGCCTGTTGCCACCTGCGATCTGCACCATTGAGCAACAAATGGAGCGAACGTATGAAAATTATCGGTCGAAGCCAACAGAACTCGAGAAGTTTATCTACCTGACAAGCTTGAACGACAGAAACGAAACGCTCTTCTTCCGGCTTTTATATGAACACATGGACGAGATGATGCCCATCGTCTACACACCGACCGTGGGGGAGGCGTGCCAGAAATTCTCGCACATATACCGGCGCGGGCGGGGCCTGTACATCAGTTACAAGCAGCGGCACAACATCGAGAAGATCCTTGGCAACTTCTGCGGCCACAGCGTGTCCGTAATCGTCGTCACAGACGGCGAGCGCATCCTGGGCCTTGGTGACCAGGGTGCCGGCGGAATGGCAATCCCGATCGGCAAGCTGTGTCTCTACACGCTCTGTGGTGGTGTCTCGCCGTATGGTACCCTGCCCGTCATGCTGGATGTTGGCACCGACAATGAGGATAAGCTTAGGGATCCCCTGTATCTTGGCCTCCGGCAGAACCGGATCCGGGGCGACGAATATCAAGCATTTGTCGACAAATTCGTCCATGCCGTGCGCAAGGTCTGCCCCAATGTGCTGCTTCAGTGGGAGGATTTCCTCAAAGGCAACGCGATCAACCAGTTGAACCGTTTCAAGGACGCGCTGTGCACCTTCAATGACGACATCCAGGGAACCGCAGGCGTCGTGCTGGCCGGAATCTACTCCGCACTGCGCATCACCGGCCAGGATATGCGTGACGTGCGAGTCCTGATTGTAGGGGCGGGGGCGGCCTCACACGGAATCGCCGGTCTCATTGTATCGGCCCTGCAAGAAGAGGGTCTATCACTCAAACAGGCTCAAAAGCGCATCTGGATGGTTGACACAAAGGGTCTTGTCACCAAGGTACGCACTGGCTTGGAAACTTTCAAGGACACCTATGCCAGGGACATTGATGAGATTGCCACATACGAATGCAGGGACCGTTCCAGCATAACCCTTCAGGAGGCCATTGCCAATTCCAAACCAACCGTTCTGCTTGGCACATCCGCAACCACGGGGGTCTTCAGCAAATCCGTCGTGGACGCCATGGCAAAGCTAAACGAGCGGCCCATTATCTTTCCGCTATCCAATCCCACATCCAAGAGTGAGTGCAAACCGGATGATGTCATCCGATGGTCAGAGGGCAGGGCAATCGTGGCCACCGGCAGCCCATTCCCACCTGCGGAGTACAATGGGCGAAGGTATCGGATCGGCCAGTGCAACAACGCCTTTGTCTTTCCGGGCATGGGGCTCAGTGTCATTGTTGGGCGCATCGGGCTTGTGACCGACGGCATGTTCCTCGTCGCGGCCAAGGCCCTGGCCGAAAAGGTCACTGCCCGTGACATCGAGCAATGTGCTGTTTATCCCGAAATCCGGCGCATCCGAGAGTGTTCCCACGCAGTGGCCTGCGCCGTAATCAAGCAAGCTGTGGGCGAGGGGCACGCGGACATGGAAATCCTGATCAAGCTCGAAGAAACCGTAGAGAGGGCCATGTGGTTCCCGGAATACTTGCCGATACGTTACGAGGCTTGAGCCTGCCCGAAAGGTCAACAGTTGATTCATTCGTAACGTCATTCCGGCGAAAGCCGGAATCCAGAATAATTCCAAGAACATAATGAAGCTGGATGCCGGATCCGTCATCCCTGACCCCGATCCGGGACCGGCATGACGGCAGAACTTTGGACTCTCAATCGTAACCATTCACGGGTTCAGTGTTCAAGCCCGCTCTGGCCGGTTGTAGCGATCAAATATCAAATATCCGGCGGTGACAGACCACGACACCTTGTTCTGTTCCGACCATTTTAACCAAAATTGAGCGCTTCTTGTAGATATTCGCATTTTTTGTGTTTGGGATGTTTAAACCTACCCTATCAAG
>MAXP01000337.1 GCA_001751085.1 Desulfobacterales bacterium C00003060
CAATGGAGATTGAACAATCGGTTTGTTTCATCTAAGTTCCACAGGTATGGTCCTTCCCTGCGACCCATTACAAAGTTCATCCCATATTTTTCAAAAAAGGCTACCTTGCCATAGGACACATGGTCTCGGAAGGCGTTAATCGCCTGTTGCTTAATCATCGAGGCTTTCATTTTCAACTCTTTCCATTAATCTCTCACTTCGGGCTTAAAAAAATAGAGAGATTTAATTAGAAGCTAATTATTAGATGTGAAACTGAAAAAAATGACAAATTTTTAATTTTTTACGAGCCCGTCAAGGTTAACTTCAACAAGATTCACCTGCCCGGCTACAATACTGATCACCGAGGTCCAATATTGATTTCCCCCTTCGTCTATACGAAATTTATACGCGCGGTCGGGAAGGAGAAACTCGACCCTGCCAGAGGAATCCGTGGTCTCGAACCATCCCATATACGAGCCTGCCTCTGAAAAGAGATAGACCTTTGACCCTTCCACATTAACACCGGAGCGATGGACATGGATGTCGGCAAGCCCCTGATGAATGGAAATAGTCGTATCCTGGGACTGGAAATTATCTGACCAGAACTTCTGGCCTAAATAATCCACTCGCATCTTGTAGGATTCAGCAGGCAGGTTAAACGTCACCTGACCACTTGCGTCGGTCACCTGATACTTACCCAGGTACGCGTCAGCCGGGTTAAAAAGATATACCCTCAACCCCTCCAGCGGTTCAGCACTCTGGTAGAAACCCTCCACCGTGATGACCACGTCCTGATGCGCGATGGTCAAGGTCTCTGAGAAGATTGCAGGTACCCCAAAAACATTGCTCCAGAACTGACAGCCCAGGTGATCCACCCGGAACTTGTAGGTGCCGTCCGCCAAATTAAAGAAGACATTACCGTCACCATCGGTGGCCCCGTACATACCCAGATACGCCCCTCCCTCAGTGAACGTGTAGCATTTGACCCCAACGAGGGCCTCAGCCCCGCCTTTAAGAACCGTGAAGGTGAATGCGCCGCCGCCCACAGAGATGAGGATGGGGTTTGCCAGATCTCTTGTGAGCGTCTCCTCAGCGCTCCAGAACTGGCTGCCCTGGTAGTCCACACGGAATTTATAGAAGCCTTCCGGTACCTGGAAGATCACTTTTCCAGCCGCATCTGTTGTTTTATATAGGCCCAAATAGGATCCGGCTGTTGTGAACGCATACACCTTCACTCCTTCCCGCGGGAGTCCTGCCCCGGTCACCGTGATTTCGGCATCGGCCATGGGTACTTCCACGGTAACGTTCTGCCAGGTAAATTCTTCTGACCAGAACTGCTGGCCGAGATAATCCGCCCTGACCTTGTAAGCCTTCTCGGGCATGTCGAAGGTGACCTTCCCGCTTGAGTTGGTTTGTTTATACTGACCAAGGTAAGATCCGGCAGAAGAGAAAAGGTAAACCTTGATTCCCTCAATGGGTTCAGGCATCCCCCGGAATACACCCTGCAACGTGACTTCCACCGGCTGGTGTGGAATCGTCAGCACGACGTTTGTGTCTCCCGTGACCTGTGTCTCGGTGCTCCAGAACTGGTAGCCTAAGTAATCCGCTCGTACCTTGTAGGTGCCCTTGGGTACATTGAATGTCACCAGGCCTGCGGCATCAGTTGTCTGGTAGAGGCCCAGATAGGTGTCGGAGTCGTTGAACAGGTAGACCTTGATACCCACCATAGGGTTGCCAGAGCCCTTCTCCAAAGTCACCTGGAAGAGTCCTCCGCCGGCATTTATGGAAACATGGTTTGCCCCTCCGGCTATAACGGTGTGGACATCGCTCCAATATTGGTTGTTCAGGATGTCGGCCCTGAATTTGAAGGCTTTTCCGACCGGAAGAGCAAGAACAACCCTACCATCCAAATCCGTGATATCATAAATGCCAAGGTATGTGTCTGCTTCTGAGAATAGATAGACCTTCACCCCTTCGGCAGGCCCTGAACCCATTGCCACAGCCACCTCTACCTCTTCTTGATCTATGAGTACCTCGACAGATGAAATGTTCGGAATCGTAACCACATCGCTCCAGAACTGATACCCTAAGTAGTCAACCCGAAACTTGTATGCCCCATCTGACAGATCGAAAGTCGCCTGGCCGTCACTGTTTGTGGCTCCGAACATACCAAGATAGGAACCTTCCTCATTGAACACATAGCAGTTGACTCCCACCATGGGTTCGGACGCACCCTTAAGGACAGTGACCGTGAAGGCGCCGCCCCCTGTGGATATGTTGATGTAATTTACCTGATCTTTTGCGAGTAGCGAATCAGG
>MAXP01000338.1 GCA_001751085.1 Desulfobacterales bacterium C00003060
GCAAGATCTGATAGACGGCGAACAAACTCATCTCTGTCACGGTCATCAATAAAAATTGGCCGTCGCTCAATTCCACGTGCCATAACATGGTGCAAAACACCAGGCGCATCCAATCGGGCTTGTCTCACCATACAGCATATATACCTTAAGTCCCCTATCCCCGACAAAAGGCGAGCCCTTATGGGGCCACCCGTTAGAGTAAAATTTACGCCAACTTTACGATACTGACTGACAGCTACAATGCCTTTCGGCGAAAGGTGCACCAGCCTGCCTATTTGGCCGCCGTCTTTTGTTTTCCTCTCTTGATGTAGTTCTTTCAGAGTTCTCGTAACGGGACACCCGCGGGACGTCTGCTCTCTTTCGAGCCGGGCAAATTTTGAACCCGTATCCAACCCATTACAGGTTGACTATTCGCTTTTTCCCGCATCTTAAGTAAATGCAAACTGTATAATTTCGGTTTGACCCTATGGCCTCAACACCTCGTAATCTTCATTTTTAAGTTGTTTTCTGACGATCAACTTGATATTTTTTCGGTGCATGACAAGGCCTCCATTAAGATACGAAGTTAGCTAATGTTTTCCATATCTCTATACAGGTTTTTTATTATTTAAGCAAGTGTTTTTATTGAAAAAGAGGCCACCTTTTTCAACACCCTTTACCAAAGATGCCAATTTATCATGTATCGCATTTGATAGGTTTGATAACCTAGCATTAAAAAAATATGCCGATTTAACGTTAAGATCGTATGTAGAGTTTAGATCTTTATTCGGTCTAAACAGATCTTCATCCCAACAAGAGCGTTGAGGGCGACCGGGATTTCGCTGTTGCTCATCCCGGCTCCTCACGCCGAGCGTTAAGGCCTCAAGGAGGAGATAGAGAAATGAAGACGCACACCCAAGCACAATTGGCACCGGAAGTTCAGCAATTGGCACGGTTGCTCGATGATGCCGCCAAATCATTACCGGACATCTGGGCCGCCATCCAGAAGTCCGTCACTGTTGCTGAATTCACATGTAATTACACTGTTCCCCAGAATAGAGAAGGAATTGAAATATCTGCCGGAACCGAAACATCAATGATCTCCAAAGTAAAGGAGTTGAGCTAATGGCCAAGCACAAATCCATCACATGGCAATCGACCAAAGAGGACCTAAATGTTTGTCGCCACAAGAATGGTAATATTGATTTCGATCGCTATTGAAGGGACAAACTCAGAGCAGTCGAAAAGCACACCGGTATTCCTCTCGTTGTCTATGCCACCGATTTCCTCAATGCAGACAAGGTAAGAGCATGTCAGGGACAAGTTGACATTAACTTAAACGATATTCAGGGGTTTCAGGAAGTAACACGTGATCTCCCGGATGGGCCACTTGATATTCTTCTTCATTCGCCCGGGGGGCTGCAGAAGCTGCCGAATCGATTGTGAAGCTTTTGCGCCAAAAATTCAAGCCCATTCGTGTCATTGTTCCCGTAGTTGCGAAAAGCGCTGCTACCATGCTTGCTTTGTCAGCCGACGAGATTCTAATGCCACCCAGCGCAGAGCTTGGTCCTATTGATCCACAATTCAGGCTTGCAGATGGATCTGGGGGCGTTGTGTTGACGCCTGCGCAGGTCCTTATAGACCAGTTCCGGCAAGCGCAACAGGAGATTTCTCAGAACCAGGCACTCGCACCGGCTTGGGCCCCGATACTCCAGAGATATGGCGTTGGTCTTTATCAGATGAGTCTTAACGCGATTGATCTTTCCAAGACACTTGTTAAGCAATGGATGATGGCATATATGCTCAACGGAAATGCCAACGCCGCACAGATTGCTGACGATGTCGTGGACTTCCTTGCTGACCACAATGCCTTCAAATCCCACGGGAGACGTGTGGATCTTGAGGAGCTCCGTACTCGCAACGTTGTTGCGCACGATATTCGAACTACTGACGCAACTCTGTGGCAACGCGTAGAAGAAGCGTGGAGGCGACGTCCAATAGGCCGCACCTCACTCGCAACGTTGGCCTCACGAAGATAATCGACATGAAGAAGCACAATTTGATATGGTGGCACTATGAAAGTGTTTGAGAAAAACGGCCATGCAGTTGTATGGGGCGATGCGATAGAAGCACTCGCCAACTACGTACCGGATGGCTTTGTTGATCTGGTTTTTGCGGATCCCCCCTACAACATTGGAAAAAACTTCAACGGCAGGAAGGATCGCTGGCCCTCGGACGAAGCCTATCTGACATGGTGCTACCAGTGGCTTGATCTATGTATTCAGAAACTCAAGCCTCACGGTTCCCTTTATGTCATGACAGCAACGCAGAATATGCCATACTTTGACACATTTCTGCGTGACCGACTTGTCATCCTTTCTCGAATCGTTTGGGCGTACGACAGTTCCGGAGTTCAAGCCCGCAAGTACTTCGGATCCCTCTACGAACCGATCCTTTTCTGCGTGAAGGACAAAGGCAAGTACACCTTCAATGCGGAGGACATCATGGTTGAGGCCCGTACCGGGGCGACAAGGAAACTGATAGACTATCGCAAGCCCACGCCAACTGTATACAATAGCACAAAGGTACCCGGCAACGTCTGGAATATCCCTCGTGTCAGATACCGAATGGATGAATACGAGAAACATCCAACACAGAAACCCACCACACTTCTTGATCGCATTATCCGGGCGAGTTCAAACCCGGGAGATGTCGTACTGGATCCTTTCTCAGGTACATTCACGACATCCGCCGTCGCCCAAAGTCTTGACAGGGCTTCTGTAGGCATAGAAATCGAAGAAGAGTACATGAAAATCGGTCTTCGACGCCTCGGCATCAAAGACTCCTACAATGGGGAGTTGTTGCGCCGTGAGCCGAGGACATACGAACGTCAGGATGCTGCAGCACAACAGCAGTTGGCGCTCTTCGAGAAGCGAGGTAGCTATGGAACATGAGTTTACGCCGAACATCGTCAAGATCCTGAAGAACCACTTCGGGAAAGACGCAATGGATCTCCTTGAGAAGAGTCCTCGATTTATGGACAGCTTTTAGAGAGGGTGCCTTCAATGGGGGCGTCCAGCCTTTCCTCGGCTATTTCTTTATGCTCGAAGATTGTCAAGCCTCAAATCGACCTGTTAAGGTAAGGGAACCTCATTTTAAAGTATTTCCTTAATTTGTCGGTGCTTCATATATGAAACGTTATGAGCTCTTTTGTCGGAAGCTTATTCTTGAGCGGCATTATACGTCCTCATCTTTTATAACATCAGCCAGCGACAATGGCATTGAAGGTGGTTACAATGTTCCGGCAAACGATCTTTCTTTTAATTTTTTTGCAAAAGCTCTTATTTCTCATGTAGGAGCCTTTGTATGAAAGACGATAAACAAAAGACCGAGCAGAGACTAATAAACGGCGACGCCAGAGATCTATCCTTTTTAGGCGATGAATCTATTCACTTAGTCGTTACCTCACCGCCATACTGGAATTTGAAGCGGTATAATGAGAATCCGGATCAATTGGGACACATTAATGACTATGAATCTTTTTTGTGCGAACTTGAAAAAGTATGGCGTGAAGTTTTTCGTGTGCTCGTTCCGGGGGGGAGGCTAGTATGCGTCGTGGGC
>MAXP01000339.1 GCA_001751085.1 Desulfobacterales bacterium C00003060
CGGCGAAAGCCGGAATCCAGACATCTTACCCTGAGTTATTGAGAAGTTACAGCTTTAATATGTAACCTATTTAAATTATTGACCCGCACTATTTTGTAGGGACTACCCATTTGTGGCCTTTCGAGGTATAAATCTTCTCAATAAGTTCGGGTAACAGTAACAGTCACTGGAATGTCAGAATACTGTGTCCAGGAGGCCTTTTTCCTTGCCGTAAATCGATTTCAGCACCAACACGCTTTCGATTATCATCCAGATCTCAAGGACAAATACAGCCAGACCGATGATGAAAAGGAGCCAGTTCGACGTGTTATAGAATTCCCGGATGTTGAGGGCCATGGCCCATCCGGTTACAATAATCATAAAGACCATGGGAATGCCGGTATACGCGATATTGACCCTGCGACGTGCCAAATAGATGGTGGTTACCAGCAGGGCCAGGCCGGCAAGAAGCTGATTGACCGATCCGAACAAGGGCCATAGCTTCAGGGCGCCCTTGCCGCTGCCGTCGTAAAAAGCGAGAAGGAAGGCCGTAGCAACGGCAAACAGGGTACCTGCCTGTCGTCCTGCCAGTAGTCTGAAATTCCACGCATTGGAAAGTTCAACCACCACATAACGCTGGATACGCGTGGCTGTGTCAACTGTAGTGGCTGCAAAGGACACAATGAACACAGCCATCACGCAAAGCGCTATCTTGACGGGCACACCGTAACTTCCGATCAAGTTGGCCGAACCCTGAACAAAAACCCCGAGTTTGGAGCCCAGGCCGGCAGCCGCGTCCCAGCTTGCATAGTGATGATTAAAGGCAGCGACACCGGTAAGAACTTCGCCCCCCTTTCCGGTAAATCCCAATCCAATCCCGGCGCCAACTGCTGTGATGACGAGGACTGACAGGGCCCCTTCCATCAACATACTGCCGTATCCGATAAAGAGGGAACTTGATTCAGAGTCACACTGCTTTGAAGATGTTCCTGAACTGACCAGGCTATGAAAACCGGAGATCGCCCCGCAGGCAATTACAACGAAGATGAAAGGCCATACAGGCGGGGCCCCCCTGGCAGTGAAGTTGGTGGCCGGCGCCACCATGGTCGGATGGGCCACAATAACGCCTATGGTCAGCAACGCCATGGCAATCATAAGCTGGTGAGAGTTAATGAAATCCCTGGGTTGCAGCAAGGTCTGTACAGGGAGGCTGGAAGCCAACCAGGCTTGAAAGACAAGAACAATGATGACCCAGGTGATCAGGCTCGATTTCGAATCCATGCCAAAAAGGACTTCGAAGTCAACGGGGAGGTATGCACCGACGACAACTGTAACATACATGATAAGCACGGCGACGATGGCAGGCCAAAAGACACCCCTCCCTTTCTTGTAAACTATATGGCCAAGATAAAACGCGATGACAAGCTCAAACCATACAGGGATAACTGCCACAGGATACATATTGAAAAGAATGGCAATGATCAGGGCAAAGATAGCGATTACGATCCAGAGTTCAAAAAAGATGATCAACAAGAAAAGGGTTCTAACCCTCCTGTTGACGACATTAGCGGCCAAATCGCCAATGGACCTTCCATTGGCCCTCAGGGATACAACTAACGCTCCAAAATCGTGGACAGCACCGAAAAAAATCGCCCCGAAAAAAATCCAGATAACAGCAGGCACCCAACCCCATATGATAGCAATTGCCGGCCCTACGATGGGGCCCAAGCCTGCGATCGATGTGAAGTGGTGCCCAAAGAGGATTTCCTTCCTGGTGGGAACAAAATCGTGGTTATCCTGAAGCGCAGTACTCGGGCAAACAGCCTCCGGGTTCAACTTGAAGATCCTGCCGGCCAAAAACTTTCCATAGGTGTGATAGGCCACAAAATATCCGGCCATCATCAGTGCGGCTAAAACCAATGAATTCACGACAGCATCCCTTTCCGCTTTCCGGCGCTTTCGCCGGAATGACAAACTTTAGACTGTCCTGATCATTGAACTTCTTTTTCTTCTATATCCACTGACATCTCCCCAACTATTTCTTTCCCGTTCTGCCTGACAACAAGAAGTATGCCGTTTCTGCCTGTTGGGATTATGCCAGGACTGATAACCGGCTCACTTGTATCACGTTCTCTAAGGGGTGCGCGTGCCAACAATTCGAACGGCGAAATCACTCTTAAGAAAGTTTGCCCGGATAAAACAATATCCGGTGGTACTGTTGAGGCTCTTATATCTTCAGGCATGATGCCTTTGAACACAAAGACCCCGCGCGAGCGGCCGTTGTAAGTATAACGCGTCTTGTTCCAATCAATTTCCAGGTTCTTATCGGTCTGGTTCGTGATCACAAGGCGAAACGAGACGAAAAAGCCACGACCGCTGCTCACTGGCTCTAACTTGGCCTCATAGTATGGATTACCGACGGTCTGAATCTGCGGACTGCTAATCCAGACCTTGGGTGTGGCACACCCGATTTCCGTTATCAGGGCAAACCCAATCGTCACAACTAAAGCAATCCTTGTAGTACTGTTCATGAGTTCCTCCATTTCTACGAGACCAATCCCCACTGGCAACAGGATGTGTGGCCTTGCTTTTGTCTTCAGATAGTCACGGTTCGCTCAACAATTGATGTAAATTCATATGGTTATCAGAGCTATAGTATTTCGGATTGCGGCCTGCGGAGTTAAGTGGAGCTGAGGGCATAGCGTACTTCTTCTTGATCTTGCTCTATGCTCTTTGCGCTTTGCCCCATGCGGCATATACAGCCATTGGAGGCCGACGTGAGGCGGTACTCCTTGCCCGCAGAGACTTGCACCATAACATCAAGGGTACCCAGACTTTTTGAGAATTTACGGCAGGTTGAAATTCTTTTTTTGAGAAGCTATAGCTGATTGGTGGGCACAACACAACTCCAAAATTACGCGTTTTTTGGAAAAAAACGCAAGGCTATGCTACCATAATTCGCCATTGGAGCCGGAATTCTCAGTCCCTTTCCCTCATAGCAGCCTCCCGGAATAATTGACAACTGCCATGATATCAATTACGAACTTACATAAAGGTAACTGTTCACCGGGTAAGTATACCTCGGAAGGTCATGAATGGCGGTTTTCTCGGTGAGTCATGAGCATCAAGAGCAAGACGCGGAACATCTGGCTATTGCAAGCCTGAGCAACGCCGCTATTGATGTTCATGGCCGGCGAAAAAGTGTCATTTGTGGCCTTTCGAGGTATATACTAATCCTAGGATTTCCGATCGTTTAGCTCGGGGAGAGATGTTCACTGTAGGCCGGACATACTTGAGCTGTGAAATCGAGGTGGAATTACACCCTCTATTCAAGGTCTGTTTGACCGTGATCAATAACGTGGCTGACCCCTATGGTACCGTTCAACCACGGGCTATCTGGGATATAGCTCAAGATGCTCAGATGACTCTTGGGGGTGTCATATATTATGGCTCACAGGGCACTGAATTCGGTGGGTTCCAAGCACCTGGCACCGATTTCCTCAATAAGGCTCCTGATAGCGCATTCCTCTGGTTGACCTATTTCTTTTGAAGCCCTTGCTTCTGATGCTCTTCCGCTAATACTTTGATTATCTCTTTGGCTACTTTCCGTAATTTGGGTTGAGCGAAACGAAACCCAACGATCTTAATCGGAACAGCTCCGCCA
>MAXP01000340.1 GCA_001751085.1 Desulfobacterales bacterium C00003060
TTCAATTCGATAATACACGCTTTTTCGAAAAAAGTGTAAACTGGTCAATGAAGGATGCCGAATCTATGTGTGGTTTTTTGAGGAGAACCGACCATGGCTTTAGAATGGTATGTGGTTCACACTTACTCCGGGTATGAAAACAAGGTTAAGATTGCTTTAGAGGAACGGATAGCCTCGACTGGTAACTCTGAGAAGTTTGGCGAGATCCTGATTCCCACTGAACAGGTCGTCGAACTGGTACAGGGGAAAAGAAAAACCTCATCGAGAAAATTTTACCCCGGTTATATCCTAGTGCAAATGGAGTTGTCGGATGAGGCTTGGCATTTAGTACAGGACACCCCAAAGGTGACAGGGTTCCTGGGTGGTGAGGATTCTCCTTCCTCTCTCACCGATGAGGAAGCCGAGATAATCATTGGCCAAGTGGAAGCTGGAAAGCTCAAACCTCAACCAAAGTATTTGTTTGAACCGGGGGATGAGGTTCGAGTAGTCGATGGTCCCTTTACAAACTTTTCCGGGACTGTGGAAGATGTGAAACCAGATAAAGGAAAGCTCCGGGTTATGGTGAGCATTTTTGGACGGGCCACACCTGTGGAACTCGAATTTGTTCAGGTAGCAAAGATATGACCGAACCGGAACGATTGCTCCGTTGTTTTCCGCTTGTGGTGGATGAGCGGAGTGAACCAAGTTTGGTTTTTTGTGCAATTGCGGAACACTGAGAGGAGTCAACGGTATGGCTAAGAAGATTATAGGTTCAATTAAACTGCAGGTTCCAGCGGGGCAAGCCAATCCTTCCCCCCCTATCGGGCCGGCTCTGGGCCAGCAAGGAGTCAATATCATGGAGTTTTGTAAGGCCTTCAATGCCAAAACGGCCGGCCAGGAAGGGATGATTATACCTGTGGTCATCACAGTCTATCATGATCGTTCTTTTTCATTTATTACCAAGACTCCCCCTGCTGCGGTTCTGCTTAAGAAAGCAGCCAAGATTGCCAAGGGCTCCGGGGACCCTAAGCGCGAAAAGGTTGGACAGGTCAAACGAGGCCAGATTGAGGAGATTGCCAAGATGAAGATGGTTGATCTGAACGCCTATGATTTAGAAGCCGCTTGCAGCATAATAGAGGGGACTGCCCGCAGCATGGGTGTCGAAGTGGTTTGATCGCAGACAGCGGACTCTTGGTTTTTCATCCAGCATCCGGTGTCAGTCTGTCAATGTCGAAATCATTTCCGTGAAAAAAATATAGTCAGTCATTCCAAGGAGATTTTCTTGAAATCTGCGTGAGGAGTCACGAGAACATGGCAAAACGAGGAAAAAACTATGTGGCAGCCAGAAAGAAGATAGATCCTCAAGAAGGATACGATTTCTCAGAGGGCTTGAGGTTGGCCCTGGATATATCTTATGCAAAGCTCGATGAGACCGTGGATGTTGCAGTACGCTTGGGAGTTGATCCGAGGCATGCGGACCAGATGATAAGGGGTTCGGTAGTACTGCCAAGTGGGACAGGTAAGGATGTCAAGGTGCTGGTGTTCGCAAAAGGGGAGAAGGAAAAAGAAGCAGAAGATGCCGGCGCAGATTTTGTCGGAAATGATGACCTCATCGAAAAGATCAAGGGTGGGTGGTTAGGGTTTGACAAAGCTGTGGCAACGCCGGATACAATGAGCACGGTTGGGCGCATCGGTAAGATCCTGGGCCCCAGAGGGCTGATGCCAAATGCAAAACTTGGGACTGTTACCTTTGATGTGGCGCGCGCTGTCAGGGAATTGAAGGCGGGCAAGATTGATTTTAGAGTAGAGCGTGCAGGAATTGTTCATGCGTCTATGGGGAAAGTCTCCTTTGGGGTGGACAGGCTTCTGGAAAACGTTGCTTCGTTTTTCACGACCATTATCCGTCTCAAACCTGCCAGCAGCAAGGGGACCTATGTGAGGAGTATAGCCATTTCAACAACCATGGGTCCGGGGATAAAGATTGATCCTGTGTATGTAAAGAGTGTTTTGAGATAAGTTCTGTCTAAAAGGAGGCGCAAGAGGCTTTTGAAGCGATCTGAAAAAGAAAAAATCGTTGAAGTGCTACATGAAAAGTTTTCAAGGTCCAGGGCCATGCTACTTACGGACTTCAGGGGTCTGAACATGACCGCAACGAATGAGTTGAGGAGTCAACTCAGGGGTGCCTCGGTTGAATACCGGGTCGTGAAGAATACCCTCATTTCAAGGGCCGCTGAGGGAACGGACATGGCGCTGCTGAAGGAGTATCTCTTTGGGCCTTGTGCTGTGGCTTTAAGCTATGAAGACCCGCTGGCTCCGGCCAAGATCCTCATGAAATTCTGCGAAAACAATCCTGCCTTGGAAGTTAAGGCTGGGGTCGTAGAAGGCCGGGCTGTTGATCTTGCCGGTATCAAGAGGCTCTCCATCCTACCCTCCCATGATGTTCTGTTAATGCAGTTCCTTTTTTTGATGAACGCTCCCAGCACCGGTTTGGTGATGGTTCTAAGCGGTGTGATGAGGAATTTTATGGGCGTTTTGGAGGCCATCAAGCGGCAAAAGGAAGGGGACCAGACGGACAACTGAACGTCTCGGAATTGTAACTTCTTAATAACTCAGGGTAAGATGTCTGGATTCCGGCTCCCCGATCGGGTCGAGGACAAGCTTTGCCGGAATTTCTACAACCTGTTGAGATTATAGAGCTTTATTAGCTTGGCTATCATCCCTTTATTCCAATTGTGAGTAAAGCGAACTATACCTCGGAAGGTTATAAATGGCGTTTTTTTCGGTGAGCAATGAGCATCAAGAGCAATGCGCGAAGGCGCGGAATAGCAGGCTATTGCAAGCCTGAGCAACGCAGCTATTGATGTTCAGGGCCAGCGACAAAGCGGAATTTGTGGCCTTTCGAGGCATAGTAAGAAGCGGCACAAGACACAAGGGCTAAGGCTCGAAGCAGGATGTTTTTCCGTGTCCGCCTTAGGCCCCGGGTTTTACGTTGGTTGTTTGTAACCCATTGCTCCAGTAGTCTATGACTCTAATACTCCCTCCGTGCCGGGGGCCAATTGGGGCGAAGCCCCTAAGTTTATTAACGAGGACGAGGAGGATACACAGAATGGCTAATGTCACGAAAGAGGATGTCATTGAATTCATTTCCAGCATGTCAGTACTCGAGCTTTCCGAATTGGTGAAGGAAATGGAAGAAAAATTCGGCGTATCAGCAGCTCCGGTTGCCATGGCTGCCGGGCCTGGCGCACAGGCCCCAGTGGTCGAGGCTGAGGAGAAGAACGAGTTTGATGTTATTCTTAGTGAAATAGGGGACAAGAAGATTCAGGTGATCAAAACGATCAGGGCGCTTACTGGTCTGGGTTTAAAGGAGGCCAAGGCTCTGGTGGATGAGGCTCCCAAGCCGGTGAAAGAAGGGGTGTCAAAAGAGGAAGTGGAAGATATCAAGAAACAGCTTGAAGAGGTAGGTGCAACCGTTGAGGTCAAATAGTCGCGCAATCGGAAAGGGCGGGGCGTAAAGAGCATAGAGCAGGAAAACGGTATGCTCTTCATCATATAACGAATAGCCGACACGGAGATCTTATGCCCAACAGATTCTTTGCAGGCAAACAGATAAGAAGAAGCTTTGGAAAGATCCCTAAAGTAATTGCGTTTCCCAATCTGGTGGAGATGCAAAAGGAATCCTATGCCCGATTTTTGCAAAAGGATGTTCCTCCGGAGAAGAGAAAAGACGAAGGTATTCAGGGTGCTTTTAAGAGTGTTTTTCCCATAAAGGATTTTATGAATACTGCGTTTCTGGAGTTTGTTTCTTACGGCTTCGGAGACGTCAAGTATAGTGAGAGCGAGTGTATTGACAAAGGGATGACCTACGAGATCCCGATGCGTATTACGGTCCGGCTGGTGGTTTACGAGGTGGACAAAGAGACCGAAGTCCGGAATATTCGGGACATTAAGGAACAGGAGGTCTACTTTGGCACGATTCCGCTTATGACCAAAAGGGCTACATTCATCATCAACGGCACTGAGCGGGTTGTCGTAAGTCAACTTCACAGGTCACCCGGGGTGTTTTTTGACCATGACAAGGGCAAGACGCATTCGAGTGGCAAAGTGCTTTATTCGGCGAGGATTATACCGGTACGGGGGGCATGGATCGATTTGGAAATCGATCCTAAGGATATAGTGTATGTTCGGATCGATCGTCGCCGCAAATTTGCCGCCACTTTACTTCTAAAGGCCTTTGGGTATTCAGGCGAGGAGATTCTGTCCAGGTTCTACGCCACAGAAAGGATACACATAGCGGCGGACGAGGGGGCAGGGCTGTACAAAACGGTTGACAAGGATCTTCTATGCGGGCAGAGGGTGTCAAGAACGGTAAAGCACCCGCAGACCGGTGAGATAATAGTCAAGAAAGGTGCCCAATACTCGAAAGGGACTGTCAAAGAGCTCTTGGACGCACAAGTAGAACGTGTGCCTATTGAGTTTGAAGATATCCAAAACAAGATCCTGGCTCGCACCTTAATAGATCCAGGTAGTGGGGATGTCGTAGCCACCTATAATGAGGTGATTGATGAAAAGGTCTTTGAGAATATCCTGGCTGCCCGGATATCTTCTTTTGACGTACTCTTTATAGATAACATCACGACCAGTGATTCAATAAGCAAAACCCTTGTCCTTGACAAGGTGGAAACGCAGGAGGACGCGCTGCTGGAGATCTATCGCAGGCTCCGGCCGAGTAACCCGCCGACGATAGAGGTGGCCCAGGACCTTTGTCATCAGCTCTTTTTTAGCCCGTCTCATTATGACCTTTCGGAAGTAGGGCGTCTAAAAACGAATATTCGGTTGGGTTTGAGCGAGGACGAGGTGCCCCTGGATATGCGCACGCTCCGCAAAGAGGATATACTGATTACCACCAAGATCCTGGTCGAGTTAAAAGACAGCCAGGGCACGGTTGATGATATCGATCATTTGGGTAACCGGCGGGTGCGGGCTGCGGGTGAACTCTTGGAGAACCAATACCGTATTGGGCTGGTGAGGATGGAACGCGCTATCAAGGAACGCATGAGTCTTCAGGAAATTGAAGCATTGATGCCCCATGACCTGATCAATTCCAAGCCGGCTTCTGCAGTCATCAAAGAGTTCTTCGGTGCCAGCCAGCTCTCTCAATTCATGGACCAAACCAACCCGCTTTCCGAAATCACCCATAAACGGCGGTTAAGCGCCTTGGGTCCAGGCGGACTTACACGGGAACGTGCAGGCTTTGAGGTGCGGGACGTCCATCCAACACACTATGGACGTATCTGTCCTATTGAGACCCCGGAGGGGCCTAATATTGGATTGATTGTATCGTTGAGCACCTTTGCCCGAGTGAATAGACATGGCTTTGTTGAGACGCCTTACCGGGTAGTTGAGAACGGCCAGGTCACAGGCCAAGTCAAGTATCTGAGTGCCTTGGATGAAGGGGAGCATGGCATTGCTCAAGCCAATGCGCCGTTGGACCCCAAGGGCCAATTTGTTAATCCCATGGTCTCAGCGCGCGTTGCCGGCGAATTTTTGATGGTCAAGCGGGAAGAAGTTGAATTAATGGACGTCTCCCCTGATCAGTTGGTGAGCGTTTCGGCGTCACTGATTCCGTTTTTGGAAAATGACGATGCCAACAGGGCTCTCATGGGTTCCAATATGCAGCGCCAGGCCGTACCCCTTCTTGAGAGCACCGCTCCAGTAGTCGCCACGGGCATTGAAGGCTTGGTGGCTAGAGATTCAGGGGTTACCGTTGTGGCTGAGTGTGACGGCGAAGTAGTAAGTGTGGATGCAAAGCGCATAGTGGTTAAGCACAGAGGAAACGGTGATGGCTCTGGCCCTCATACGCTTCAGTCGGACCACCCTTCCAAGGGTAGTCCGGTAACCATTTATAATCTCACTAAATTTTCTCGTTCCAACCAAAACACCTGTTTCAATCATCGGCCTACTGTCAACAAGGGTGACTTTGTCAGAGAAGGGGATGTGATTGCAGATGGCCCAGCAACAAAAAACGGAGAGCTTGCATTAGGCAAGAATGTGATGGTCGCCTTTATGCCCTGGGGGGGGTATAACTTTGAGGACTCTATTTTGGTGAGCGAGCGTCTTGTACGAGAAGGGATTTTCACATCTGTTCATATTGAGCAATTCGAGACAGTGTCCCGTGATACTAAACTGGGCAAAGAGGAAATTACGCGGGACATACCGAATGTGGGAGAGGAGGCATTAAAGAATCTGGACGAAAGCGGCATTATTAGGCTTGGGGCTGAAGTCAAACCAGGAGACATCCTGGTTGGCAAAGTTACACCCAAGGGTGAGACTCAGCTAGCCCCCGAGGAGAAGCTGCTCAGGGCTATTTTTGGAGAGAAAGCAGGGGATGTGAAAGATACTTCTCTTCGAGTTCCGCCTGGTGTAAGCGGTGTTGTAATTGATGCTAAGATCTTTTCCAGAAAAGGTGTGGAAAAGGATGCGCGTACGCTGACGATTGAAAAGCAGGAGATTAAGGCCCTGGAAAGAAATCGAGATGATGAACTTGCCGTCATTGAGGAAGTTGCCAGGGAAAATCTCTCTGGACTTCTGGTGGACCAAACCGCTGCGGCGTCTTTGAAGAAAGGAAAGGTTCAACTAATCAAGGAGGGCGACCGTGTTTCCGCTGAGGTTCTATCAGAGGTTCCCTTGTTTCAGATAGCCGATTTGGAGCTGAGGGATACCGCTGCGGCTGCCAAGATGAGTGAAATGCTGGAATGGTGTCGGGAGCAGTGCGATCATGTGAATAAACGTTTTGAGGATCAGGTGGCTCGATACCAATGGGGCGATGATCTCATGCCCGGGATCATCAAGATAGTAAAGGTCTATGTGGCCATGAAACGAAGGCTTTCTGTGGGCGACAAGATGGCAGGGCGACATGGCAACAAGGGAGTGGTCTCATGTACCTTGCCTCAGGAGGACATGCCCTATTTTGCAGATGGAACGCCGGTAGATATGGTATTGAATCCCTTGGGCGTTCCATCTCGTATGAATGTTGGACAGATCCTGGAAACTCATTTAGGTTTGGCAGCAAAAGGGCTGGGGGACCAAATCAATGAACTGATCCGTTCCGAGAATGACAGGGCTTTGAGGGACAAACTGAAATCGGTTTTTCCGTCGAATACGCATAGGAAAACAATCGAGGCGTTGAACGAGGATGAGCTTGAAAATCTTGCTGAGCATTACCGGGAGGGGGTCCATATGATTACCCCGGTCTTTGACGGAGCCGAGGAGGCTGAGATCAAGGATCTGCTATCTGAAGCCGGCTATTCTGCAAATGGCCAGGTCAGACTTTACGACGGGCGAACTGGAGAACCCTTTGCCTCCAATGTTACGGTTGGTATCATGTACATGTTAAAGCTTCACCATCTGGTGGACGATAAGATCCACGCCCGTTCCATTGGGCCTTATTCGTTAGTAACTCAACAGCCCCTCGGAGGAAAGGCCCAGTTTGGTGGACAGCGGCTTGGTGAGATGGAAGTTTGGGCCACAGAGGCCTATGGCGCGGCTTATGCCCTCCAGGAGTTCTTGACAGTCAAGTCAGATGACATGGCCGGTAGGACGCGCATGTACGAAAAAATCGTAAGGGGGGAAAACGTGCTTGAGGCCGGGCTTCCTGAATCGTTCAACGTGCTGGTTAAGGAATTGCAGGCTTTGGGTTTGGATATCGAGCTTTTGGAGAAAAAAAAGGGCGGGGGATCGTAGAAAAAGGAGTATGCCTTGGAAGAATTGTACAGTTTTTTTGCTAGGCCCAAGGACCCGCTGAGTTACACAGCGGTTTCCATCTCGCTTGCATCGCCAGAGAAGATCAGAGAGTGGTCTTACGGGGAGATCAAAAAGCCTGAAACGATAAACTACCGAACCTTCAAGCCGGAGCGGGACGGGCTTTTTTGTGCGAAGATCTTCGGTCCTACTAAGGATTATGAATGTAACTGCGGCAAATATAAAAGGATGAAACACAGAGGCGTGGTTTGTGAGAAGTGCGGTGTGGAGGTCATTCAGTCCAGGGTTCGCCGGGAACGGATGGGTCACATTGAACTGGCCTCACCAGTGGCCCATATATGGTTTTTGAGAAGTCTCCCGGGTAAGATTGGGAATTTGCTGGATTTGAGCCTGAAGGAACTTGAAAAGGTCCTTTATTTTGATGCCCATATTGTTATAGATCCCAAGGAGACCGATCTTGCCCCACGCCAGATTCTTTCCGAGGAAAGATACCGGGAGGCGATAGAGAAATACGGGCGGAAGTTTGATGTCGGCATTGGGGCTGAAGCCATCAAGGCCCTTCTCGAAAGGCTGGATCCGGAGGAGGAATACAAGAGGCTACGGACAGAGATCCAGGCTGCAGGCTCTGAGACAAAGCGCAAGAAGCTATCCAAGCAGCTCAAGATCGTTGAGGCGTTTCGGAATTGTGGGAATCGTCCCGAGTGGATGATAATGGACATAGTACCTGTACTACCCCCTGATGTGCGACCACTGGTTCCTTTAGAGGGGGGGCGGTTTGCCACCTCTGATCTAAATGACCTCTATCGGAGGGTGATCAATCGTAACAACCGCTTGAAGAGGCTTCAAGACTTGCGCGCACCTGACATCATCATACGGAATGAAAAGAGGATGCTGCAAGAGGCCGTAGACGTGCTATTTGACAATGGCCGATATGGCAGGGTCGTTACAGGGCCGAACAGACGCCCGCTCAAGTCTTTGAGTGATGCGTTAAGGGGAAAACAGGGCCGTTTCCGCCAAAACCTCCTGGGCAAACGGGTTGACTATTCAGGGCGCACCGTCATCGTCGTGGGGCCGGAATTGCGTCTCCATCAATGTGGCCTTCCCAAGAAGATGGCCTTGGAACTTTTTAAGCCTTTTGTCTTTTACAGGCTTGAAGAAAAGGGGTTGGCTACCACCGTCAAGAGCGCCAAGAAACTTGTCGAACGGGAAACTCCGGAGGTATGGGATACCTTGGATGAGGTGGTGAAGGAATATCCGGTAATTCTGAATCGGGCCCCGACACTCCATCGGCTGGGGATGCAGGCATTTGAACCGACTCTGATTGAAGGCAAGGCAATCCAGCTTCACCCCTTAGTCTGCACCGCTTTTAATGCTGATTTCGATGGAGACCAAATGGCGGTTCATGTGCCTCTTTCTATAGAATCTCAAATAGAGGCACGGATCCTCATGTTGTCCTCCAACAACATCCTTTCCCCGGCCAATGGTGATCCTGTCATTGTGCCTACTCAGGATATTGTATTGGGGCTCTATTACATCACCCGAGCGGTTACCGGTTCGATGGGAGAAGGTAAGGTCTTTGCCAACCCCCAAGAAGTGCGAACTGCCTACGATGCGGATAAGGTAGGCCTTCATGCCAGAATCGTGGTCCGGTTTGATGGCAAGCGAGCGGAGACCACTGTGGGGCGCATAATCCTTCGAGAGATCTTTCCTCATGAATCGATTGTGCAGTTATGTCAGATTACGGTCTCTTCTGAGGAGGAGGGCCAGGAAGCCCTCTCTGGTCTCAGGGAGGGTGAGAATTTCTACCGGATGGCACAAAAGATCTCAAAGAGTGGGGATCGTGTCCATAATGGGGACATGGGATTCGTGCAGCCCGAGCAACTCGAAGATGTATACGGGATAAGTCCATCTGACACAGGGGCTATCTTCGCACTTGAAGTCGGTGATTTCAGTGATGTCATCAAGGCTAATGGGAACTATTACGTATTCAAGGTCATGGCAAAGAGTGATGAGTTTCCATTTGAGCTTATCAACAAGGTGATGGATAAGAAGACCGTTAGCCGGTTGATCAGCCACTGCTATCGAACCTTGGGAGGCAAGGCTACGGTCATCCTTGCAGACCGCTTGAAGGATATTGGCTATCGATATGCTACTCAGGCAGGCATCTCTATTAGCGTGGATGACATGGTCATTCCTCACACAAAATGGGACATCATCAAGGAAGTCGAGCAACTGGTTTTCGAGATCAACGAGCAGTATACTGATGGCCTGATAACCCGCGGGGAAAAATATAATAAGGTGGTTGACATTTGGACAAAGGCTACTGCCGATGTGGCAAATGAGATGATGGAAGAGATGAAGGTTGTTCCCCTTATGGACAAGGATGGTCTGCCGGTGTTGGACGAAAGCGGCCAGCCGATCCAGGAAGAGAGCTTCAATCCTATCTACATGATGGCCGATTCAGGATCAAGAGGCAGCAAGGACCAGATGCGACAGTTGGCAGGGATGCGGGGTCTGATGGCCAAACCCTCCGGTGAAATCATTGAGACCCCTATCACGGCCAACTTCCGTGAAGGTCTCAGCGTGCTTCAGTACTTTAGCTCAACGCACGGTGCGCGGAAAGGCCTGGCCGACACAGCCCTTAAGACAGCAAACTCCGGATACCTGACTCGTCGGCTGGTAGACGTTGCTCAAGATTGTATTACCATTGAAGAAGACTGTGGTGCGTTAACGGGGATTGAGGTGGAGCCTCTTGTAGAGGGAGGCGAGATTATCCAAAAGGTTGGTGAACGAGTGCTGGGGCGGGTGGCCTTGGAGGATATTCGAGATCCTTACACGGAAGAGGTGTTGGTCTATGCCAACGAAGAGATAGGCGAGGATGATGTTGCCAAGATCGACATTGCAGGTCTTACGAAGGTTAAGATTCGTTCGGTACTGGCTTGTAAATGCAGAGACGGTGTTTGCTGCAAGTGTTATGGCCGTGATTTGGCTTATGGCCAGCCGGTGGAGATTGGCACGACAATCGGAACCCTGGCAGCGCAGTCCATCGGTGAGCCTGGAACACAGCTCACCATGCGGACATTCCATATTGGTGGCACAGCAAGTCGGGCGGTGGAACAGGCCGATTTTAGGGCTGTTAGTGGAGGTAGAGTTAAATACACCGGCCTTGATACGGTTGAGAATGCCGATGGGGAATTCGTGGTTATGAACCGCCATGGGGGGGAGCTTGCCATTGAGGACGATCGGGGCCGAGAGCGGGAGAAGTATCCCGTCATCTACGGTGCCCACGTTGTGGTCAGAGACGGCCAAGATGTCAAATCTGGTGAGTTGGTTGTTACGTGGGATCCTTACACGACCCCGATTCTTACCGAGATAAAGGGAACTATAAGGTATGGGGATATTTTGCCTGGGACGACGATGCAGGAGAAGGTCGACCGTGTTACAGGCAAGGCGAGTCAGGTGATCGTAGAGTATAAGGACGCAGACGTTCGTCCGAGGATTTCCGTAAAGGATGAGAATGGTGAGACAGGCAAACTTCCATCTGGGGGCAGTGCCCGGTATTATCTCCCGGTGGGGGCGATTTTGATGGTTTCCGAGGGAGATACTGTCAATGCCGGGAGTGTTATTGCCAAGCTTCCCCGGGAGACCACGAAAACCAAGGATATTACCGGTGGCCTTCCGCGCGTGGCCGAATTGTTTGAATGCCGAAAACCAAAAGAGGCTGCAATTCTCAGTGAGATTGATGGCTACGTGAGTATTTCCAAAGGAGCTAAAGGGAAGCAGAAGGTCACCGTAACGCCCCATGATGTTGGAGAGAAAAAAGAATATCTGATTCCGAGGGGAAAACACATTAGCGTGTTGGAGGGGGATTACCTCAAGGCGGGTGAGTCCCTGATGAGAGGATTGGCCAATCCCCATGACATCTTAAGTGTCAAAGGAGAGGACGACCTGGCTCGATATCTTGTAGATGAAGTCCAAGAGGTCTATCGTCTGCAGGGTGTTCGAATCAATGATAAGCACATCGAGGTAATTGTGAGACAGATGTTAAAAAGGGTGAAAATAGAGGATCCGGGTGACACAGATTTCATTCTGGAAGAACATGTTGATAAGATACGTTTTGAAGAGGTCAACCGGGAGACGGTAGATAAGGGTGGCAAGCCTGCAGTCGCCAGGTCTCTTCTTTTAGGAATTACCAAGGCATCACTCAGCACAGAGAGCTTTATCTCCGCAGCATCATTTCAAGAAACCACCAAGGTGCTGACTGAGGCAAGCATTGCCGGCAAGATCGATTACCTAAGGGGTCTGAAAGAGAATGTGATTATGGGGCGTATAATACCAGCCGGAACAGGAATGATGCAATATAGGGGGGCCAAAGTTCTGTTGGAATCTCATGAGACTGTTGATGAATTGGGGGTTGAGGGCGACTTAGGAGTTGTTCAGGCAGATGAGGTGGCCCACGTTTGAGGAAATGCAGAAAAGTCTTGACAAAAGAAAAATTGGTGCTAAATTTATTTATTTTTGTGCTTTGACTTATCACAACGCAAACGGCCGTTAGTCAGAACGACCACTATTGTCAGAGGCTTTGGCAAGTTGGATTAAGGCAATAAGTTGAATGGTGGAGAAACGAAGACAATAGGGATTCCGAGACATTGAGGAAGAGTTGATGCCGACAATCAATCAATTGGTAAGAAAGGGCCGGAAGCGCGTGAGGAAAAAGTCCAACACGCCTGCCCTCAAACAGTGTCCCCAAAGGCGGGGTGTGTGTACCAGGGTATATACGACTACGCCCAAGAAACCTAATTCAGCCTTGAGAAAGGTGGCTAGGGTTCGTTTGACGAACGGAATTGAGGTGACTACCTATATCCCTGGTGTAGGGCACAACCTTCAGGAGCATTCGGTTGTGCTCGTTCGAGGGGGACGGGTCAAAGATCTGCCTGGGGTTCGCTATCATATAGTGCGGGGTACGCTCGATTCTGTTGGTGTTCAGGATCGAAAACAGGGTAGGTCAAGGTATGGCGCTAAAAAGCCAAAGTGAGTCGAATACGGAATGAAATCGGGAATCGGTTAACAATTTGGCGAAAAGCCTTTCTGCGGGTCCGAATTACGAAATAGCAGGAGTAGAAAAATATATGTCAAGGAAACGAGAGATCGCCAAACGGGTTACTATGCCTGATCCGAAGTATAAGAGTAAATTGGTATCGAGGTTTGTCAATTGTCTTATGAAGGATGGCAAGAAGAGTGTGGCAGAATCAATATTGTATGATGCCTTTGCGATTGTCGAAAAAAGAAGCAAGGAGCCGCCTCTTAAGATCTTTGAGAAGGCTATGGAGAATGCCAAGCCTCGCATCGAGGTCAAGTCCCGCCGTGTAGGGGGCTCCACTTATCAAGTGCCGATTGAGGTTAGAGGGGCGCGCCAGACCGCACTCGGAATTAGGTGGCTGATTTCCTTTGCAGGAAAACGCTCAGAAAAGAGTATGGCGGAAAAGCTGGCCGGTGAGCTGATAGACGCGGGTAATCAGCGTGGTGCCACCATCAAGAAAAGGGATGACACACACAAAATGGCTGAGGCCAACAAGGCCTTTGCTCACTACAGATGGTAATGATGGGGTTTGTAGGGTTCAAGATTGATTCCAAGGGGAAGAGGGGCGTTTTGCAATAGAAAGGCCCGTTATTTTATTATTTTGTAAGAACCTAGAACCTTAATCGTAGGGGGAAGGAAGATGGCGAAGAAGAAATTTGAGCGTTTGAAGCCTCATGTGAATGTTGGCACTATTGGGCATATTGACCATGGTAAGAC
>MAXP01000341.1:0-306 GCA_001751085.1 Desulfobacterales bacterium C00003060
GAGGATGGCTTTTTATCTTACTATTTTTTTGCTGGTTCTTTCCTTGACTAAAAACGGACAAGGTGTTATTGTTATTTTTTTAATACTTGCTCCACTATAGGGGTGGAAAGTTACGGGAGAGTTCGTCAATTCGTTGTTATTCTTGAGATGCGGTTGCCCGGATTGCCTGAGCCTGCCAGGCAATGCCGATGGCGGACGGCAAGTTTGATTGCGGGCAGACATGCAACCATTTACGAATCTGCAAAGTAATACCTCGAAAGGCCACAAATGACACTTTTTCGCCGGCCATGAACATCAATAGCCGCG
>MAXP01000341.1:313-2078 GCA_001751085.1 Desulfobacterales bacterium C00003060
CTTGCTCTTGATGCTCATGACTCACCGAGAAAATCACCATTTATGACCTTCCGAGGTATAGTGTGGCGGTGTAGCTCAGTCGGTTAGAGCATGCGGCTCATATCCGCAGTGTCCGGGGTTCAAGTCCCTGCACCGCTACCAACCGTATCGCCTATCCTGCCCAATGTATAGCATTTCACCGCAAAATCGATCTACCTATTTTGGGAGAAAGTCCATTGCTCAGGGTGTTGACCTGACTTTGGATGGTTAGGGCCAGCCCTGCATAAGAACCAGATTCAAGTTCCCCGCAGCAAGCTGCAGAGTTTTCGAACTATATGTTCTGCGCTCACATAACAATTGACAAAAGCCTCCGTTTCGGTATTTACAATACATCGAGCAGGAAGAAAGTAGGTGAAGGTCACAGTTCACGCAGTTATCAATTTCCGCTTTAGGAACCCTGATGGCATGTCCGTTAATCGGGGGAAAAGGAGAATCTCTAATGAAGGCACAAGGTGCAAGGTGGTTTTGGGTACTCGTAATGGCTTTGGTTCTGGGATGGTTTGGTTCGCAGGCAGCAGCAGAAAAGGTGCCTTCAGAGGATAAGGCCGCGGTGGTTAACGGATCAGTGATCACAAAGGCGGATCTGGACAGGGAGGTGAGCCGTTCCCAGCAGCGGCCTGCAGGCATGGGAAAACCGCTCACTGGTTCCCAGGTATCAGAAATCAGAAAGAGAGTGCTTAAAAACCTTATCGACAGAGAGTTGCTCTATCAGGAAAGCCAAAAGAAGGGGATCAAGGTGGACGAGGCGGAAGTCAATGAACGATTTGAGGTGCTAAAAAAACGATTTCCAGGTGAAGCCGAGTTCCAAGAGTGGTTGAGCAAGATGGATCTCTCTGAGGCAGGCCTGAAATCTTTGGTTGGGCAGAATATGGCCATCCAGAAATTGATCGACAAGCATCTGAAAATCACGGTTTCCGACAAGGAGATGAAAGCCTACTATGACAGCCACCCGGATTCTTTCAAACGACCTGAACAGGTACGGGCCAGCCACATTCTGATCAAGGTTGATCCCAAGGCGGACGAATCACAGAAAGCTGAAGCACGCAAAAAACTTGAGAAGATTCTGCAGAAGCTTCAAAAAGGTGGAGATTTCGCAGCGCTCGCTAAAGAGTCTTCGGAATGTCCCAGTAGTGCCAAGGGAGGCGATCTTGGTTACTTTGGTCGGGGGCAAATGGCGAAACCTTTTGAAGATATGGCTTTTGCTAAAAAACCGGGTGAATTCAGTGAAATCGTCGAGACCAAGTTCGGGTACCACGTGATCAAAGTCGTCGACAAAAAACCTGCAACTGAAATGCCTTTCGAGGATGTAAAAGACAGGCTTGAGAAATATCTAATGCAGGAGAAATATCAGAAAGAAGTCGGTCTATATGTTGAGAAATTGAAAAAAAAGGCAAAAATACAGACTTTTTGATCAGTAGGAATCTGGCTATACTCTGTACGGTCACAATTGGAGCTTTGCAATCGTCCATGAAATACGTTCATCTTGGGTCGCCACGGTCCGTTGGAGGTTGGAGGACCGCTTCGCTTGAGGTNNCTTGAGGTTGGAGGCAAAAGAGATGAGTCTTTTCTTTGCCTCTAACCTCCAACCTCTGAATGCAACGGACTACTGACTACGGACAACAGACCTTAGAAAAGCGCAGATTGTGGCCGTGTGAAGTATAACGGTTCACGGGTGGTGTGTTTCTTGGAATAGCTTGACGATTGGAGACATCGAAGTGGAAAGATG